>JAQGNM010000372.1 GCA_028291845.1 Massilia sp.
CGCCGTCGGACGACAGGGCGATGCTGTCGGCGGCGAACAGCACCTTGCGTCCGTCCGGATAGCGCAGCGGTTTGCCGTCGGTGTTCACCACCACGCCTGGTTCGGGCTGGGTCGAAGGATGGCCATCGAGCACCCGGCGCGCCCTGCTGCTCGCCAGGTCGACCACCACCAGGGCGCCGCGCTGGCCGGAATCGGTGAGATAGGCATACCTGCCGTCCTTCGAGAAGCGCACGTCGTTCATGTAGGAGCCGGGGATGGCGACATCCTGGCCGAACCGGATCACCTGGGTCACGCGGTCGGTCGCCAGATCGACGCGCACCAGCTTCGGTCCCTCGGCTACGAGGCCATCCACGGCCGGCGCGGCGGCGTCGACCACCCATACGCTGCCACGGCCGTCGGCCACCACGCTTTGCACGCAGACCCAGTGATCGGATGGACTGAGTTCATCGCGCAGTACGTTGCGCCAGGCATTCCATTGCTCGTCGGGATACGGCCGCAAGCTGCCGTCCTTCATGACCTCGGCGACCGAGACGGGCGAATCTTCCGTCCAGCGTGGAAAATTGACGAAGATACGGCCGCGTTCGCTGACGGTCACGCCGGTGACCTGGTGTTCGAACTGGGCCACCTGCTGCAGCGCCGCAGCAGCCAGGCGATGCTCCGGCTGGGCCGTATTTGCCCCTCCGGCCGCCTGGGTTTGTGCGGGCGCGGTCCCCGACGACAAGCCGGCGCCGGCAAAGACAAGTGTGAGAAACATCGGTGTGATTCGCATGACGCTTCCTTTCTGAAAACAGCGGCTTGCGCCGCATGGGCCCCGTTCCGGTACCGCACCTGCGCCGTACAGGCAGGCGAAGGTTCCCGGACCTGGGCGAATAGCCGAAGTTGATTTTGCCGGCAGCGTCCCAGTGCGCCCGACAAAATCCCCGCGGCCGCTTTCATCGTCTTTCCGTCAAGCCCGCCCCTACGCGATGTGTGTATCCCCTGCCAGGCACCCTTACGCCGTACCGGGAGCCGTTTTGACGCGGGCGGCCCACTCGCGCATCGAGCGCGGCGGGCGGCCCAGGATCTGCTCGACGCCGCTTGCAAGCGTGGCGGCGTAGCCCTGCCGGATCAGCGCGTTCAGTTCCAGGAACGCATCGACCAGCCAGGCCGGCATGCCGGTCTTTTCCATCGCCTCGCGCGCCGCCTGTTCGGTGACGTCGACATAGGTATAGCGGTGGCCCAGCACCGAGCCGAGCACGGCGAGCACCTCGGCCGTCGACAGCAGTTCCGGCCCGGTCAGCTCGATGACGCGGCCGGCGCAACTACCGGTGCACAGCACCCTGGCCGCCGCTTCGCCGACGTCGGCCGGGTCGACCCAGGCCGCCTTGCCGTCGCCATTGGGCAGGTAGACCTGGCTGTCCTGGTGCGGATCGACGCCGTAGTACCTGACGAAGTTGTCCATGAAAAAAGTTGGACGCAGCATCGTCCAGCCGATGCCGCCGGCGCGGATTTCGCGCTCGGCGGCGGCATGCTGGCGGCCCAGGATGATGCCGGGCTCGGCATCGGCGCCCATCACCGACACGCGCACGATGTGCCGCACGCCCGCCCGTCGGGCCGCCGCGATGGCCTGCAGGATGTAGCCGACCTGCCGCTCGCTGTTCGGTGTGAGCAGGAACAGCCGGTCCACGCCTTGCAAGGCCGGCAGATAGCTGAGGCTGATCCCAGTCGAAGGCGACGCTGGGGATGCCCTGCGCCTGCAAGGCGGCCGGGTCGCGCGCCGCCACCTTGAATGCGGCATTCGCCGCGCGCAGCGCAGTCACCGTCGCCCGCCCGATGCTGCCGCTTGCGCCTGTCAACAGAATCATGCGGTCCTCCTTCACAATTTCCTGATAATGAGCGGCAGGCCCGCTCAGGCTTGCGCCTGGCCGAGCAGCTTGTCCACCGTCACCGGCAACGAGCGCACCCGCTGGCCGGTGGCGTGGTGGATCGCGTTGACCACAGCTGCCGCCGTGCCGACCACGCCGATTTCGCCGACGCCCTTGACGCCCAGAGGCGACACTTCGGTGTCGGGCTCATCGACGAAGATCACTTCGATCTGCGGGATGTCCGCATTCACCGGAATGTGGTAATCGGCAAAGTTGTGGGTCATGAAGCGGCCGAGCCGGTGATCCATCACCGCTTCTTCGTGCAATGCCATGCCGATCGCCATGACTGCTCCGCCGATAACCTGGCTGCGCGCCGTCTTGGGGTTGATGATGCGGCCGGCCGCCACCGCGATCACCACGCGCGTCACGCGCACGATCGGCAGTTCGTCGTCGATCTTCACCTCGGCGAACACCGCGCTGTGCGTGTATTTCGCTTTCAGCACCTTGTCGGCCACGCCGCTCAGGTCCGGCTTGGCGACCTGTTCGGCTTCGATGCAATCCTTGCCGCTGGCACGCACCAGGTTGGCAAGCGACACCCGCTGTGCCGGCTGGCTTCTGACCATCATGTGGCCGTCGTCAAATTCCACCTCCTCGAACGAGGCATCGGCGATCGGGCTCGGCGTCATCTTGCCGGCGATGTGGTGCAGCTGCGCAGCGAGCGTGCGGCACGCCTGGTGCACCGCGGCGCCGGCCGAGGCGGCGCCCCACGAGCCTCCCTCGACCGGCGCCTCGGGCAGCGCGCTGTCGCCGAGCTGCACCCGAATGCGCTCGAGCGGCACGCCCAGGGTATCGCCCGCCACCTGCGCCATGACGGTGGCGGTCCCGGTGCCGATGTCGGTCATCGCGCACGCCACCTCCAGGGCGCCGTCGGCGGCGAGGCGAACCCGCGCGGCGGTCTTTTCGAACGGCGCCTCCCCCACGCCGGTCGCCATGCCCCAGCCCACCAACTCGCGGCCTTCGTGCATCGAGCGCGGCGCCGGCAGGCGCGCGGCCCAGCCGAACCGTTCGGCACCCGCCTGCAGCGCCTCGCGCAGCGCCTTGGACGTGTACGGGCGACCGTACATCGCATCCTTGTCGGTGTAGTTCACGAGGCGCAGTGCCAGCGGGTCGACGCCGCTGGCGTATGCCAGCTCATCCATCGCGATTTCAAACAGGTTCACGCCGGTCGCCGCGCCCGGCGCGCGCATGTCGCCGGGGGTGCAGGTATCGACCGGCGCCAGCGTGTAGCTGCCGCTGGCATTCGGGCACTTGTAATGGGTCAGGCCCCAGTTGGCGACGATTTGCGTGTAACGTTCGAAGCGCGAGCTGGTGTGCGTGGCAGTGTTGATGATCGCGTTCAGGCTGCCGTCGCTGCCGGCGCCCAGCGCCACCGTCAGCAGCGCCGGCGGCCGGTACACGTGCGTGAACATCTGCTGGCGCGTCATCCCCACCCGCACCGGCCGCTGCAGCATGATGGCCGCGAGCGCGGCCAGGAACACGTGGTATTGCGGGCGCAGCCCGGAACCGAAGGCGCCGCCGACGAACTCGCTGCGCACCCTGACGTGGTCCTCCTTCAAGCCGAATACCTTGGCCAGGTAGGATTGCACGTTCTGCGTGCCTTGCGTCTTGTCGTAGACGGTCAGGCGGTCGCCCGGCTCCCAGATCGCGGTTGCCGCATGCATCTCCATCGGGTTGTGGTGCTGTGCGCCGTGGCGATAGGTGGCGCTGTGGCGCACCGGCGATCGCTTGATGGCCTGGTCGGGTTCGCCGCGGCTGTGCGGCGCGAGCACCTTGTTGCGCAGCGATTTCGGCTTGAATTGCTCCGCCAGCGCGCGTTCGAAGTCGGTGTTGTGGGTGGCGCGCTCGTAGCTGAACCCGATCAGGCTGGCGCCATCGCGCGCGGCCTCCAGCGTCTGCGCCACCACCAGCGCCAGCGGCTGGCCGCTGAACAATATCTTGTCATCGAACAGGGGGCGAAACGGCGACCCGGACGCCGCCTGCTCATCCTTGTAGCTGCGGTCGAGCCACGGCAGGTGACGCCGGTTGCGGTGGCTGATCACCGCGACCACGCCGGACACGGCGCGGGCCGCCGCCTCTTCGATTCCAGTGACGCGCCCGCGCGCGATCGGACTCGAGACGATCCAGCCGTACAGCAGCCCGGGTGGGAAATGTTCGGCAGCATAGCGGGCGCTGCCGGTGACCTTGGCCTCGCCGTCGAAGCGGTTCACCGGGTCGCCGATACGGGGGGTGGTGTTCATGTCGGCTCCGCGTTCATGTCGGCTCCGGCGGCGATCCGTTTGTCGGTCTGCGATTGCGGCCGGCCGCTGGCCGCCTGCCCCAGCGCCCGCACGATGGCGCGGCGCGCCAGTTCGATCTTGAAATCGTTATCGCCCAGCGCCGCCGCCCCCTCGAGCATGCGCGCGGCGACCTGCTCGAACAGCGGCCGCTCCGGCATGCCGCCGCGCAGCAGCGCTTCGGCCGCAGGCACGCGCCAAGGCTTGTGGGCTACCCCGCCGAGTGCGATCCGCACGTCGGTGCAGCGCCCCGCATCGTCGCGCGCCAGCACCACCGCCACCGACACCAGCGCAAACGCGTACGACAGGCGGTCGCGCAGTTTCAGGTAGGTGTAGTGGGCGCTGAAGTCGCCGGCCGGCAGGTCGACCGCCGTGACCAGCTCGGCGGCGCCGAGAGTATTGTCGCGCCAGGGCTGGTCGCCCGGCAGCCGGTGGTAGTCGGCCAGCGGAATGGTCCGTTCGCCCTGCGGCCCGGTCACCCGCACCCGCGCATCGAGCACGGCCAGCGCGACGGCCATGTCGGACGGGTTGGTGGCGACGCAATCGGCGCTGGCGCCGAGGATCGCATGCATGCGGGTGAAGCCGCCGAGCGCGCCGCAACCGGTGCCGGGCGCGCGCTTGTTGCACGGGGTCGCCGTGTCGTAGAAGTAGCAGCAGCGGGTGCGCTGGTTGAGGTTGCCGCCATTGGTGGCCGCGTTGCGCAGCTGGCGAGTGGCGCCCGACAGGATGGCCGACGACAGCACCGGATAGCGGGCGCGCACCAGCGGATGGTCGGCTGTTTCCGCATTGGTCGCCAGCGCCCCGAGCCGCAGGCCGCCGTCGGCGAGCTCCTCGATCGCGCGCAGCGGCAGGCGGTTGACGTCGATCAGCGTCAGCGGTGCTTCGACGTCTTCCTTCATCAGGTCGACCAGGTTGGTGCCGCCGGCGAGGAAGCGCGCGCGGCCGGTGCTGGCGGCCGCATCGGCCATGGCTTGGCCGGCCAGGCTGACCGCCTGCGCCACATCGGCGGCGCGTCGATAGTCGAAACGGTTCATGCGTCCGGGCCCGGCTGCAGGCGCAGCACGTCCATCACCGCGTCCGTAATGTTGGGATAAGCGCCGCAGCGGCACAGGTTGCCGCTCATGTATTCGCGTACTTCGTCGCGCGTGAACGGGACGCCTTCGGCAATCAGGGCCGTGGCCGAGCACACCTGCCCCGGTGTGCAATAGCCGCACTGGAAGGCGTCGTGCTCGATGAAGGCACGCTGCAGCGCGCCCGCCTGACCGTCGGCGGCCAGCCCTTCGATGGTGGTGACGCGGACGCCGTCGGCGGTCACGGCCAGCTTCAGGCAGCTGTTGATCGGCTTGCCGTCGACGAGTACCGTGCAGGCCCCGCACTGGCCATGGTCGCAACCCTTCTTGGTGCCGGTCAGCTGCAGTTGTTCGCGCAGCAGGTCGAGCAGCGTGACATAGGGCGCGACCAGCAGGGACACCGCGGCGCCGTTGACCTCGAGCGTGAC
>JAQGNM010000374.1 GCA_028291845.1 Massilia sp.
GAAAACGGGCCCTCTCCCGACTTGGCCGACAGCAGTTCGGCGGCTACCGACAGGGCGGCCATCACGGCGATGCGGTCGTTGCCCTTGACCTTGCCGGAGTCGCGCAAGGCGGTCATTTTGCCGTCCAAATAAATCACCGCTTCTTTCAAAGCGCGCTCCTCGCCTTCGCGACAAGCCAGGCGGTAGGGGTGGCCCATGATGCTGACATCGAGCTGGATCATCGCGCCACCTCCGCGCCGGCGGCGACGACGTGGTCGGCGGCCGGATCGGCGCTGCCGTCGCCGGGCTCGTCATCGGCGGGCACCGGGATTTGCGCGATCAGGGCGCCGATGCGCTGGCGCGCTTCGGCCAGGCGCTGGCGGTGTTGGGCGTTGTCGGCCGCAAGTTGCACATTGGTCTGGCGCAGCTCGGCATTTTCACGCCGCAACGCCGCCGTCAGTTCGGCAAGCTGGTCGATCTTGAGGGATAGGTCTTGGAATTCAGAAATCATTCGTCACTATAGAACTTGGCGGCAATCGCAGTCAACCGAATCAGCCCGGTTGCGCCGCCAATCTGACGCGATAGTAATGTGCGGCGCCATGGTTGCCGGCCCCGGACAGCGCGTCAGACGGAGCATAAAAGCGAAATAGTTCAGAACGAGAGCTTGAAATAGGGGGTTATCGTCCCTATAATTAGCACTCGTTGGCGGAGAGTGCTAACACCGCCTTCACCAATTTACGCAGGCATGTCCCTCGCGGGACCGCTGTCCGAAGCACCAGGCAGACGCCGGACGTTTCCGGGACCGTCAGTCAAACCATTGATTATTAAGGAGTCTTACATGAACCTTCGCCCTTTGCACGATCGCGTCATCGTCAAACGTCTCGACCAGGAAACCAAAACCGCCTCCGGCCTGATCATTCCTGATGCAGCTGCTGAAAAACCGGATCAAGGCGAAGTGCTCGCAGTCGGTAACGGCAAGGTCCAGGACGACGGCAAAGTACGCGCCCTCGAAGTGAAGGTCGGCGACCGTGTTCTGTTCGGCAAATACTCGGGCCAGGCCGTCAAGGTCGACGGCGAAGAGCTGCTGGTCATGCGCGAAGAAGACATCATGGCCGTGCTGGTCAAGTAATCAGCAGCTGCGCTTGTCCAACAACTAATAATTTCCTACCGGAGAATCACACATGGCATCTAAAGACGTAGTATTTGGCGACAGCGCCCGTTCGAAAATGGTTGAAGGCGTCAATATCCTCGCCAACGCCGTTAAAGTCACCCTCGGCCCGAAAGGCCGCAACGTCGTGCTCGAGCGCTCGTTCGGCGCGCCGACCGTGACCAAGGATGGTGTATCGGTCGCCAAAGAGATCGAACTCAAAGACAAGCTCATGAACATGGGCGCGCAGATGGTCAAGGAAGTCGCTTCGCGCACCAGCGACAATGCCGGCGACGGCACCACCACCGCCACCGTGCTGGCCCAGGCGATTGTCCGCGAAGGCATGAAATTCGTTGCCGCCGGCATGAACCCGATGGACCTCAAGCGCGGCATCGACAAGGCAGTCGCTGCCACCGTCGAACAGCTGGCAATCATCAGCAAGCCTTGCAACACCACCCGCGAAGTTGCCCAGGTCGGCTCGATCTCGGCCAACTCGGACACCTCGATCGGCGAGCGCATCGCTGAAGCGATGGAAAAAGTCGGCAAGGAAGGCGTCATCACCGTCGAAGACGGCAAGTCGCTGAACGACGAACTCGACATCGTCGAAGGCATGCAGTTCGATCGCGGCTACCTGTCGCCATACTTCATCAACAATCCGGACAAGCAAGTTGCCGTGCAAGACAGCCCGTTCGTCCTGCTGTGCGACAAGAAGATCTCGAACATCCGCGACCTGCTGCCGATTCTCGAACAAGTCGCCAAAGCCTGCCGTCCTCTGCTGATCATCGCCGAAGACATCGAAGGCGAAGCGCTGGCCACTCTGGTGGTCAACAACATCCGCGGCATCCTGAAAACCTGCGCCGTCAAGGCCCCGGGCTTCGGCGACCGTCGTAAAGCCATGCTCGAAGACATCGCCATCCTGACCGGCGGCCAGGTGATCGCCGAAGAAGTCGGCCTGACCCTCGAGAAAGTCACCCTGGCCGAACTGGGCCAGGCCAAGCGCATCGAAGTGGGCAAGGAAAACACCATCATCATCGACGGCGCCGGTCAAGCCGAAGCGATCGAAGCGCGCGTCAAGCAAGTGCGCATCCAGATCGAAGAAGCGACCTCGGACTACGACCGTGAAAAGCTGCAAGAGCGCGTGGCCAAGCTGGCCGGCGGCGTTGCAGTGATCAAGGTCGGCGCTGCCACCGAAGTCGAGATGAAGGAAAAGAAAGCCCGCGTCGAAGACGCACTGCACGCAACCCGCGCTGCCGTTGAAGAAGGCATCGTGCCAGGCGGCGGCGTTGCCCTGCTGCGCGCCCGCGCCAACATCAACGTCAAAGGCGACAATCCTGACCAGGAAGCTGGCATCAAGATCGTCCTGCGCGCCATGGAAGAGCCACTGCGCATGATCGTGCAAAACGCCGGCGAAGAGCCATCGGTAGTCGTCGCAGCTGTATTGGCCGACACCGGCAACTTCGGCTACAACGCCGCCAACGGCACCTACGGCGACATGGTCGAAATGGGCGTTCTCGACCCAGCAAAGGTCACCCGTTCGGCCCTGCAAAACGCTGCTTCGATCGCCGGCCTGATGCTGACGACCGACGCCATGGTCTGCGAACTGGCGGAAGACAAGGCAAATGGCGGCGGCATGGGCGGCGGCATGGGTGGTATGGGCGGCATGGGCGGTATGGACGGCATGATGTAATTTGCCGGCCCTGGAGCCTTTTGGCTCCATCGCTTGACAATGAATGGCCACCTTCGGGTGGCCATTTTTACGTCCGGGATGCCTTGTATTGCTCGACTGCCAAGGCTGGTTTAGACTGCATCGAAACAACCCGGTCCCTCGCCATGCACAAACCCGCTTCTCCTTCCAGACACCGCCAGCTGATCGCCCTTGCCATCTTCGTTGCCGTGTCGTCGACCGTGCTGGGATGCCGCGAGCGCAGCGCCCCGGCGGCGCCGGCGGCAAGCACCGCCGCCGCCACGAGCAAGGCGCAGGCCATCGAGCGCCTGATGGCGCTGCCGGAACTGAAAGCGTGGTCGGCGGCGATTGAAAAGGCGTCGGCGGGCAGCGCCCATGGCGCCGTGATCGAATACGACCAGGCGCCGCGGCTGATCGATGGCCAGCGCTACTATCAACTCAGTTTTGTCGAAAACGGCAAGGATGCGGTGCACCGTTGGGAAGATTTTTTGGTGGCGGAGAAGGATGGCGCCATTCTGGTGGACGACGGCGCCAGTGACAAGGTGATGTCGCTGGAGCAGTGGCGAGCGGCCAAGCGGCCGATGGAACGCGTGCGATGAGCTGACGGTGGCAGCAGGGGGACTGGCACGGCACGGTGCCTGTCCCATGCCTGCCTACATCGCACTGTGCCTCGGATCGAACATGGGACAGGCACCCGCGCATGCGCGGATGCCAGTCCCCCTGCTAAACCGCCAATTGCCCAAACCACCCGCCAAACCCCGGCAGCGTGACCGCGCCGTCGACAGCGTCGCCAGCCAGCCCATGCCCGCCAACCGCGGTTGCCCCTTTCGCCTCGGCCCACGCGAACCTTACCGGCTCGGACCCCAGATTAAAAATCGCCAGCATGGCCGGCATCCCCGCGACATCGCGGCGCAGCGCCAGGATCGGCTCGGGCGCATCGAAAAACACGATATCGCCGCGGGTCAGTTGCGGCTGCGCTTTTCGCCACTTGATCAAGCAGCGCGCGGCGTTGAGCGGCGACGCTGCATCGGCATCCTGCAGCGACTCGGCGGCCGCGATGTGGGCCGGATCGAGCGGCAGCCACGGCGTGCCGGTGGTGAAACCGCCATTTGGCGCCTGATTCGTCCACGGCATCGGCGTGCGGCAGCCGTCGCGGCCCTTGAACTCGGGCCAGAAGGTGATGCCGTACGGGTCCTGCAGCAGTTCATATGGGACGTCGGCCTCGGTCAGGGCCAGTTCGTCGCCCTGATACAGGCATGGCGTGCCCTTCAAGGCCATCTGCATCGCCAGCACCACCCGCGCCAGCGCGGGCGTGGGCTGGTCGCCGCCCCAGCGCGTCATCACGCGGATGCTGTCGTGATTCCCCACCGACCACGAGGCCCAGCCGCCCTTGACGCGCGCTTCGAACTGTTCGACCTGAGTGCGGATGCGGTGGGCCGAAAACTCCGGCGTGAGCAGGTTAAAACTGTAGGCAAGATGGAGCTTGTCGCCGTCGGCGGTATATTCGGCCATCACCGCCAGCGCATCGTCGGCGCCCACTTCGCCGATGGCGATGGCGCCATACTCGTTGAGCACCTCGCGCACGCGCACCAGGTAAGGGACGTTCTCGGGGCGGGTCTTGTCGTAGATGTGGGCCTGCATGCCGTAGGGGTTGACATCGGTCACCGAGGCGGTGTCGCGGGTGGTCGCCGGAGGATTGCTGCGCAATTGCGTATCGTGAAAATGGTAATTGCAGGCGTCCATGCGCACGCCATCGACGCCGCGCTCGAGCCAGAAGCGCAGGTTGTCGAGGTGGACCTGCTGCACTTGCGGATTGTGGAAATTCATGTCTGGCTGGCTGGCCAGGAAGTTGTGCAGGTAGTACTGGCGGCGCCTGCTGTCCCACTGCCACGACGAACCGCCGAACACGCTGAGCCAGTTATTCGGCGGATTGCCGTCCTCGCGCGGATCGGCCCAGACGTACCAGTCGGCCTTCGGATTGTCGCGGCTGGCGCGGCTTTCGACGAACCACGGATGGAATTCAGCGGTGTGCGACCACACCTGGTCGATCATGATTTTCAGGCCGAGCGCGTGGGCGCGTTCGATCAGCCGGTCGAAATCGGCCAGGGTGCCGAACAAGGGATCGACGTCCCGGTAGTCGGCGACGTCGTAGCCGAAGTCCTTCATGGGAGAAGTGAAAAACGGCGAAATCCAGACGATGTCGACGCCGAGGCTGGCGATATAGCCCAGCTTTTCGGTGATGCCGGCCAGGTCGCCGACGCCGTCGCCGTTGGTGTCGAGGAAGCTGCGTGGATAAACCTGGTAGATGGTGGCTTCGCGCCACCACGGCGTGTCGTTGACGATCATGGAAATTAGGCTGAGTAATGATTTGTAGATAATATACAGCAGAGAGCGGCGGCAGACAATCGCCCCTGGCGACACGATTGTCCTTTGTTTCAAAGGCTTAGCCTCTATCCGAGGCAGTCTGGGTGGCGATTCGGTAGTCAAACTACATTCAGAATGCTGTGTTCGAATTAACTGTTGCGAGTTCAGCAGCGACGCTCTAGTATCGCGTCTGGTCAATACAGGGGGTCCCCATGTCGCAGGCAGAGCTACTGGACAAGCAAGCAGGCGCCGCTACCGGCCACGGCCGCATGCCGCGCCAGATACCGTACATTATCGCGAACGAGGGCTGCGAGCGCTTCAGCTTCTATGGCATGCGCAACATCCTCACGCCCTTCCTGATCAGCACCCTGCTGCTGTTCCTGCCGGAGGCCGACCGCGCCGGTGAAGCCAAGCACGTGTTCCACACTTTTGTGATCGGCGTGTACTTCTTCCCGCTGCTGGGCGGCTGGCTGGCCGACCGCTTTTTCGGCAAATACAACACGGTGTTCTGGCTCAGCCTCGTCTACTGCGCCGGCCACGCCTGCCTGGCCGCCTTCGAAAACAATCTCAATGGGTTCTACTTCGGCCTGTTGCTGATCGCGCTGGGCTCGGGCGGCATCAAGCCGCTGGTGTCGACCTTTGTCGGCGACCAGTTCGACCAGACCAACAAGCACAAGGCCAAGCTGGTCTACGACGCCTTTTACTGGATCATCAATTTCGGCTCGTTCTTCGCTTCGCTGCTGATGCCGATCTTTTTGCGCTCGTACGGTCCGGCCGTCGCCTTCGGCATCCCCGGCATTTTGATGTTCATCGCCACAGTCGTGTTCTGGTCTGGCCGCAAAAAGTACGTGCACGTGCCGCCGGCGCCGGCCGACCCGCATTCGTTCATGCGGGTGGCGCGCTCGGCGCTGCTGGCGCACGCGCCCAATCAAGGCCGCCCGGGCCTGATCGTCGCCACCATCGGCGCCATCGGCGCGCTGGCCTCACTGGCCATGTCGTTCCAGTGGGGTTTCGTGATCGCCGCCTGCCTGGCGCTGGTGCTGGTACTCGCCTTTGGCGGTATCGGCGTGTCGATGCAGCTCGAGCGGGCGCGCCCGTTTCACCCGGCCGAAGCCGTCGATGGCGTGCGCGCCGTGCTGCGCATCCTGATCGTGTTCGCGCTGGTGACGCCATTCTGGTCGCTGTTCGACCAGAAGGCGTCGACCTGGATCGTGCAGGCCAATGCGATGACGCAGCCGACCTTCAATGTGTTCGGCAGCGATTTCAAATTCCAGCCGGCGCAGATGCAGGCCTTGAATCCGCTGCTGGTGATGATTCTGATCCCGTTTAACAACCTGGTGCTGTTCCCGCTGATCCGCATGATAGGCATCGAGCCCACCGCCCTGCGCCGCATGACCGCCGGTATCGCCTTCACCGCGCTGGCGTGGGTGGTGATCGGCGCCATTCAAGTCCACATGGATAACGGTAACGCCACCTCGATGGCCTGGCAGATCCTGCCGTACGCGATTTTGACGCTGGGCGAAGTGCTGGTGTCGGCCACCGGGCTTGAATTTGCCTACAGCCAGGCGCCCAAAGCCATGAAAGGCATCATCATGGCCTTCTGGAGCCTGGCCGTCACCGTCGGCAGCCTGTGGGTCCTGATCGTCAACGCCAGCGTCAAGAACGACGCCGTCATCGGCTGGATCAAGACCACCGGGCTGGGCGTGATCGCCGCCCAGATGTATTTTTTTGCCGCCTTCGCCTTTATCGCCGCGCTGGTGTTCGGCTGGTACGCCACCCGCTATCGGCTGACCGACAACTACCGTGAATAGAGTGCGTACGCGCTTCACGCGCGTTTTAATGGCCATCGGCAGCACCCTGCTGTGCGCCGCCAGCCACGCCGCCGAGGCGCCCCTGGCCGCCTGCGACGGCCGTTTCAAACCGTGCTGCGGGCCGACGCCGAGCCCCACGACGCGCGTGCCGTCTGGCTCGACGCCAGGCGCATCCGCTGGCCCGGCACGCCGTCCGCCGGCGTCTTCAAGCTGTACCACGCGGCGGGCGCCGGCATCGACGCCCACGCTGGCGCGCGCGTTGCCGGCTTCGACAGCGCCCTCCTCTTGCAAATCGCACCCACGCCCAGCGAGGCGCCGCGCTTTCGCTACGTGCCCGCCGGCTCCGAACTCGCCGCCGATGCCGACGACGCCACGCTGCGCCAGCTGCACCGCGGCCAGTTGCTGCTGGTGCGCGAAGACGAGGCCGGCCGCGT
>JAQGNM010000177.1 GCA_028291845.1 Massilia sp.
TGCTGCAATCGGTGGTCGACGCCGGCATGGTGTGGCTGTCGGTGGTGGCGGTGATGTTCTCGCTGATCGGCGCGTTTTACTACCTGCGCATCGTCAAGACCATCTGGTTCGACGAAGCAGCCGACGCCTCGCCGATCGTGGTGCCTGGCGACATGCGCGCCATGCTGTCCCTGAATGGCGTCGGCATCGTCGTGCTGGGCGTGGTGCCGGGCGCGCTGCTGACCGCCTGCCTGCACAGCATGCGCGCCACCCTGTTGGGTTGATGTCGATGGTTGCTGCCTGATGAGTCATACCCTGTGAGTAATACCCTGGCGAGTTGGCTGGTCATTTTCGTGGCCGTGCTGCTCGCCAATTTGCCCTTTCTCACCAACAATCTGTTCGGTGTGATTCCCCGCCGCACGCCAAAACCATTATGGCTGCGGCTGGCGGAACTGGCGGTGTTCTACCTGGTGGTCGGCCTGTTCGCCCGCCTGCTCGAAGGACGTATCGGCAGCGTGTTCGATCAGTCCAAGGAGTTCTACATGCTCACCGTTCCGCTGTTCGTGACCCTCGCTTTTCCCGGCTTCGTGCTACGCTACCTGAGCAAACGCCAACGCTAGTTTGGCGCAACCTCGGGAGTATCGAATGTCAGACCGCCTTACCGAAACCCGTATCGACGGCGATATCGCCTACGACGGCACATTTCTCAAAGTACATAAAGACCGCATACGGCTGCCCGACGGCGCCGAAACCTGGCGCGAATACATCCGCCATCCGGGCGCCGTGGTGATCTTGCCCCTGTTCGACGATGGCAGCGTGCTGCTCGAGCGCCAGTTCCGCTATCCGAACGACAAGGTCTTTACCGAATACCCGGCCGGCAAGATCGACCCCGGCGAAGATCCGCTCGCCTGCGCCAAGCGCGAGCTGGAAGAGGAAACCGGCTACACGGCATCGCGCTGGGATTTCGTCTGCACCATCCACAACGCCATCGCTTATTCGGACGAGCACCTCGACATCTACCTGGCGCGCGGCCTCACCGCGGGCGAAGCGAAACTCGATGACGGCGAATTCCTGGAAACCTTCACGGCCACCGTGCCCGAGCTGCTGGAGATGGTCAAAAGCGGCGATATCAGCGACGTCAAAACCATCATCGGCACCTTCTGGCTCGAGAAGATCATCGCCGGCACCTGGACACCGGGGTAAACGATTCGTATCCTGCTGGCCGGCCTGGCGGCCGCGTTTGCTTGTGCGCATGTGCATGTCAACGCGGCGACGGCGTTTCAAACCCGTTGCGAGAACAGCATCGGCACCACCGTCGCCGTGCTGGAAGCGGGCGACAACGGTTACACGGTCGACAACAGCCGCTCCTACAAAAGCCTGACAGCGATGAAGGGGCAGGGCGCCGCGCGCAGTGTCGTGCTGGGCCTGACGCGCGCGGAATCGCGCATCGCCATCGGCATGGAAGGCAAGCTGCTGCAGGATCTGAAAACCGGTTACGAGTGCGTGGCGCCGAAGGTGGTGGTGAAGCTGTCGTACGTGCCGATCGTGATTTACGTGGGCAGCGAGTTCGCTCCCGGCAGCTGCGCCTATGAAGAAATACTTTCCCACGAGATGAGGCATCTCAAGGTCTACCTGGCGCATCTGCCGAAAGTTGAATCAACGGTCCGCGCCGCGCTCGATCGACGCTTTCTCGCCCAGCCCCTGTACGCGCCGGCCGGGCAGGCGAAAGCCTTGTTGAAAGAAGAACTGGACCGCCGCTGGATGCCGTTTATTAAGAATGCGATGGCCAAGGTCGAACCGCTGCAGGCGGCCATCGACTCGCCGCAAGAGTATGCCCGCCTTAGCAAAGTTTGCAAAGGTGAGGTACAGTCCTTATTGAGCCGCAGACGTTAGAACAGATTGCAATGACAAGCAGCATGCCCAGCACCCCGCGTTACTTCGCCCTGATCCCCGCCGCCGGCGTCGGCGCGCGCATGCAGGCCGATGGGCCGAAACAGTATTTGCGCATTGCCGGCAAGCCGATGCTGGCGCACACGGTTGGCGCTTTCCTCGGCACGCCGGCAATTTGCCATACCTGCATCGTGGTCAGCCCCGACGACGGGGTGATCGATTCCGCGCTGGCCGGCCTCGACGGCAGCGTCTCGGTGTTGCGCTGCGGCGGCGCCACCCGCATGGACTCGATCCTGAATGGCTTGCAAGCCATGGCGGGTGACGTTGGCGAGGATGACTGGATCCTGGTGCACGACGCCGCCCGTCCGGGCCTGACACCGGGACTCATCGAACAATTGATCGATACAGTCGGCCGCCACGCCGTCGGCGGCCTGCTGGCGCTGCCCGTGGTCGATACCGTCAAGCAGGCTGGCGACTCGCTTAAAACCGTGCCGCGCAGCGGCATGTGGCTGGCCCAGACGCCGCAAATGTTCCGCTATGCGCTGCTGCGCGACGCGCTGTCGGCGGCGCGCGAAAGCGGCGCCGCCGACAGCATTACCGACGACGCCAGCGCCGTCGAAGCGCTCGGTCTTTCTCCCTTGCTGGTGGAGGGCCATCCCCGTAATCTGAAAGTGACGCTGCCGCGCGACCTCGAGATCGCCGCGATGTACCTGGCGGCGCATGCTGAAGCTACTCAACCGTACCACTTAACCGACCACTGACATGGCACTCGCATCCTACAATCCCGCACCCCCGTTTCGCATCGGCACCGGCTATGACTGCCACGCCCTGGTCGCCGGCCGCAAGCTGGTCA
>JAQGNM010000178.1 GCA_028291845.1 Massilia sp.
GGCGAGCATCCCGACCTCTCGATCGACCTGCTGGTGCAGCCGCGCTTTGCCAACCTGGCCAACCGCGAGGCCGATCTCGGCGTCACCCTCGACGCCCCCAGCACGGGGCGCTACATGGTGACCCGGCTGGCGTCGTTCCGCTTGTACCTGTACGGCTCGCCCGACTACCTGGCGCGCCACCCGCCGATCGTCAAGCAATCCGATCTCGCCACCCACGATTTTGTCGACTACGTGCAGGACCGGCTGGCCAGCAACGAGCTCAATTTTCTCGACGCCCTCGGCTTTACCCCGCGCCGGCGCCTGTGCTGCACCGGCATGATGGCGCAGGCCGAGGCGGCCGCGGCCGGCCTGGGCTTGATGTTTGCGCCGCCCTACGTGATTGCCGACGACGGCCGCTTGGTGCCGATCCTGCAGGACATCGTGTTTGCCGAGCGGGCCTACTGGATGGTGGCGCCGGTCGACCTGTACCGGCTGCCGCGGGTGCGGGCGGTGTGGAATCTGCTCAGGGAGTATGCCGATGCGCAGCCGGAGTTGTTTGTGCATGGCGGGGCGGAGGCGGCTTCGAAGGCGAAGAAACGCGCGTAGGGCAGCAGGGGGGCTGGCGCTGCGTCCGAATGCGGCCCAGCCTGACCCCGTTCTGAATCAAAGTCAAAGTACAACGCAAGGGGGGACTGGCGCCGTAGGTGCCTGTCCCATGCGTTCGGACCGACAATGTAAAACGAAGCCAGTTTTTGAAAACACTGGCTTCGTTTTGACGTTGGTGGTGCAGATGCATGGGACAGGCACCTGCGGTCCGAACGCGGCCCGGCCAGTCCCCCCTACGCTTAAAACTTCATGCTGGCGGTCAGCTTGACCGTGCGCGGATCGCCATAAAAGCCGGTGACCGAGTTGAAGAAGGCGCCGAAGGCATAGCCGGCGACCTTGTAACGCTTGTCGCCCAGGTTGCGGCCGTGCAGGCCGACTTGCAGCTTGCGGTCAAGCGAGGTCCATACCAGGCCGGCATCGAACAGGGTGTAGCCGCTTTGCGCCAGCAGCAGGTTTTGCGGCACGGTGACGTCGATGGTGGCGATGCCCGTGTTACGCACGATCTCCGACTGGTACACGCGGCTCTTGTACGATGCGCCGCCCAGCAGCGAGACGGTGCCGCTGCGGCCGCTGAGGATCATCGGCCAGTCGTAGCTGGCCGACAGGTTGGCCGAGTTCTTCGGCGTGTTCTGGAATTCGGCCTGGTCGGCGATGTTGACCAGCCCGGCGCCATTGGCCACCAGCCATTCCTTGTACTTGGCGTCGAGGTGGCTGTACATCGCCGAGACGGTCAGCTGGTCGGTGGGGTGGCTGACCGCTTCGAGTTCGATACCGGCGATCTTGGCCTTGCCGGCGTTGGTGAGCGAACCGGCAAAGCCATTGATGCTGCCGTTGGCGGCAAAGGTCGGCACCGAGCCGGGGATCTGGATGTTCTTGTAGTCGGAGTAGAACACCGCCGCGTTGGTCTGCAGACGGCCGCCCATCATCGACGACTTCACGCCCAGCTCGTACGAGGTCACCTCCTCCGGCTTGACGCCTTCGCGCTTGACCAGCGAGGTCGGCGAGGTCGGCCCGCCGGTGGCCAGCAGGTCCATGCGCGGATCGAACATGCCGCCTTTGAAACCCTGCGAAGCGGTGCCGTACAGGTTGTGGTCGGGCGCGAACTTCCAGCCGAAGCCCAGTTTCGGCGTGAACTTTTTATCGGTGCGGTGCAGGTCGTCCTTGGTCAGATCGGTGTTGGGCGCGCCGCCGATGGCGGCCGGGTTGCCCAGGGTCGGCGAATGCAGGCCGAGGTAGTTCTTCTTGAAGATGCGCGCGCGGCGGTCGTCGTCGGTGTAGCGCCCGCCCACGGTGAGCGACAGGCCAGGGGTGACGGTGTAACTGAGGTCGGCGAAGGCGGCGTAGGTCTTGGTGTCGATGTCGTCGAGCGTGTACAGCGCCAGGCCGCCCGGCACGCCGTAGGAGACGTCGAATTCATTGAAGGCGTTGGCCTTCATGAAGAACACCCCGGCCACGCCCTGGATACGCTCGCCGGTGTAGGTGAACTGGAATTCCTGGCTGTCCTGCTTGTCGCGGTAGATGGTCGGCGCTTCCCAGATGGCGGCGTTGGTCGAATCGAAGTCGATCGGCGCATAGGTGTCGGAGCCGCGGTGGGCGGTGATCGACTTGAACGACAGGGTCGGATTGATGGTGTAGTCGACCAGCAGCGAGGCGCCCTTGGTGATCACCTGCTGATCGTGGCCGTTGACCTGGTACAGGTTGGCGCGGGTGTCGAACAGGTTGGCCAGCGGCACGCCGTTTTCCGGCGCCGGCGTCGGCGTGTAGCGGTAGCCCTGGCGCGGGCTGGAGTCGTCCACCGTGCGGTCGGCGGCAAAGCGGATGAACAGGTCGCTGTTGGGCGTCGCTTCGACGCTGATGCGGCCGGCGGCCAGGTTCTTGTCGTAGTTCGGCTTGCCGTTGATGACGTTCTTGCCGAAGCCGTCACGGTTGAAGGTGGCGATGGTGCCGCCCACGCGCACCGTGTCGGACAAGGGCACGCTGCCTTTCAGGACCAGGTCGCGCTCATGGTAATTGCCCAGCGTGCCCTTCACTTCGAACGCCATCCGGTTCGGCAGCTTGCGGGTGACGTACTTGACGGCGCCGCCGATGGTGTTGCGGCCGTACAGGGTGCCCTGCGGGCCGCGCAGGATTTCAATGCGCTCGAGGTCGTAAATGTCGGTCAGCGCGCCTTGCGGGCGCGCCAGGTAGATATCGTCGAGGTAGATGCCGACGCCTTGCTCGTAGCCAGCCACCGGATCTTGCTGGCCGACGCCGCGGATAAACGCGGTCAAGGTGGTGTTGGTGCCACGCGAGGTTTTCAGGGTGGTGTTGGGCACCGTCTCGGCCAGCGCGGTGATGTCGGGGATCGCCTGCTTTTCCATTTCGGCGCCGGAAATGGCGCTGACCGAGCCTGGCACGTCCTGGATCAATTCGGCGCGGCGGCGCGCCGTGACCACCACGCGGTCGATCTGCCTGGTGGCGCTTTCGGCGGCCGGCGCGGTGGATTCGGCCGGGGCTGTTTGTGCAAAGGCGGTGTCGATGCCGACTGCGGGTACCGTCATCATGACGGCGACCGAACGGCGCAGCATTGACTTATGCTTCCTTGAAATACGCATGCTTGTCTCCTGGTTGTTTGTTCTTATGTTGCGAGGCTTCTGATGAGCTCTTGTACGCAATGCAACGCAGTGTGCCGGGTTTCACCGGCGAGTGAAAGACAAGGGGACGCACGGCCTGTGTGCAAAATTGCACATCCGCCCGGCGCCTGTGGCCGAACGCAGAATGGCCGGCCGAAGTGTGTGATTATTACAACGCTGGTTTAAGCGCGCTCAGTTTTTGAAAGGATTGCGGTCGTTCAGCTCATCGATATAGTCGTCGATGCCGCCCCGCTCGCGTTCCAGAAAACGCTCGATGGCGTCGGCGAACGCAGGGTGCTTGAGCCAGTGGGCGGACCAGGTGCGGGTCGGCAGAAAACCGCGCGCCATTTTATGTTCGCCCTGGGCGCCGCCCTCGAACACCTTGATGCCTTGTTCGATGCAGAACTCGAGCGGCTGGTAGTAGGCGGCCTCGAAGTGCAGGCAGGGCACATGTTCCAGCTCGCCCCAGTAGCGCCCGTACAGCACCTCGGCCGAATGAATCACCAGCGAAGCGGCGATCGGCTGGCCGGCGCGCTCGGCGATCACCAGCAGCACATTGTCCGGCATGTCGCGGCCGATGCGCTGGAAAAAATCCAGGTTCAGGTAAGGCGTCGAGTGGTGCTCCGCGTAGGTGTGGCGGTAGCAGCGGTTGAACAGGCGCCAGTCGGCCTCGCTGGCTTCGGCGCCGCGCACGCGCCGCAGCACGACGCCGGCCTCGCGTACTTTCCTGCGCTCGGCGCGGATATTCTTGCGCTTTTTTTGTTCGAGGGTGGCCAGAAACTCGTCGAAATTCTTGTAGTCCTGGTTCAGCCAGTGAAACTGCACGCCGCTGCGCAACAGGTAGCCGGCCGCCTCCAGCTGGCGCGCTTCGTTTTCAGGCGGGTAGAGGATGTGGGTGGACGATATCGGTGTGGCCTGCTGGGTCGCCACCAGCACCTCGATCAGGGCGGCGCGCGCGGCGTCGTCGACCGCCAGCAGGCGCGGCCCGCTGACCGGGGTGAAGGGGATGCTCGACAACAGCTTGGGGTAGTAGTCGAGGCCATTGCGTTCGTAAGCGTCGGCCCAGGCCCAGTCGAACACGTACTCGCCGTAGGAATGCATCTTGACGTACATCGGCAGGGCGGCGGCCAGGGTGTCGCCGTCGTACAGCACGATGAACTGCGGCTGCCAGCCGGCGCTTGGTGCGGCGCTGCCCGACTCGTGCAGGGCGTCGAGAAAAGCGTAGGACAGGAAGGGATTCGGATTCGGCTGGCAAGCTAGCAGGGTGTCCCAGGCCTGGCGGCCGATCTCGGACAGGGAAGATACGATATGCGTGCGATAATTCATTGTCCAAATTTCCTTGATGATCACGGCTGCTGTGTCGAACATTCTACGCAAAACAGCGCGCACGGTTGAGCGGACGCCGGATCGATAGCTGCATGAATAAACCATTCGCCAATCTGTACAGCCACGACTTCGCCCGCGTCGCCGTCGCCACCCCGCGCTGCCGCGTGGCCGATCCCGTATTTAACGCCGAGTACACCATCGCGCTGGCGCAGCAGGCGGCCAGCGAAGGCGCGGTGCTGGTGGCGTTTCCCGAACTGGGGCTGTCGGCCTACACCTGCGACGACCTGTTTCACCAGCGCGCCCTGTTAGACGCCTGCGAGGCCGCCCTGCAAAGCGTGATCGACGCCAGCGCCTCGCTCGACATCGCCATCATTGTCGGCATGCCGGTGCGGGTCGAGCACCTGCTGTTCAACTGCGCGGTGGTGGTGGCCAAGGGCATTCTCCACGGCGTGGTGCCGAAGACGTATTTACCGAATTACGGCGAATTTTACGAGGGCCGCCAGTTCAGCGCCGCCGACTGCGCCAGTGCCAGCGAAGTGACGCTGTGCGGCCAGACTACCCGTTTTGGCGTGGGCCTGTTGTTCGAACTGGCCGAACTGCCGCTGTTTCGCTTCCACGTCGAGATCTGCGAAGACGTCTGGGTGCCGATTCCGCCATCCTCGTTTGCCGCCCTGGCCGGCGCCACCGTGCTGGTCAACCTGTCGGCCTCGAACGCCCTGGTCGGCAAGGCCGGCTACCGTCACCAGCTGGTGGCGCAGCAATCGGCGCGCTGCATCGCCGCCTATATGTATACCTCGGCCGGCATCGGCGAGTCGACCACCGACCTGGCCTGGGACGGCCAGTCGCTGATCTGCGAAAACGGCGAGCTGTTGACCAAGACCGGCCGCTTCATCGAAGAATCGCACCTGGGCTTCGCCGACATCGACCTCGAGCGCCTGTCGCGCGAGCGCATGCGCATGGGGACGTTTGCGCGCTCGGCGCGCCGCCACGCCGACGAGGTGTCGGAATTCGAGGTGGTGCGGGTCGGCTTGACGGTGCCGGGCGCGCGCGAGCTGCCCTTGCGACGCCACGTCGAGCGCTTCCCGTATGTGCCGTCCGATCCGGCGCGGCGCGACGAGCGCTGCACCGAAGTGGTCAACATCCAGGTGCAGGCGCTGGTGCAGCGCCTGGCCTCGTCGAACATCAAGAAAGTGGTGATCGGCGTCTCCGGCGGTCTCGATTCCACCCACGCGCTGCTGATCTGCGCCAGGGCGCTCGACCAGTTGCAACTGCCGCGCACGAACATCCTGGCCTATACCATGCCCGGTTTCGCCACCAGCGAGCGCACCATCGCCCAGGCTCGACAACTGATGGAGGTGGTCGGCTGCACCGCCGCCGAGATCGACATCCGGCCCAGCTGCCGGCAGATGCTGGAAGATATCGGCCACCCGTATGCCGAGGGCAGCGCGGTGTACGACGTCACCTTCGAAAACGTCCAGGCGGGCGAGCGCACCAGCCATTTGTTCAGGCTGGCGAACCTGCACAACGCCATCGTCATCGGCACCGGCGACTTGTCGGAGCTGGCGCTGGGCTGGTGCACCTACGGCGTGGGCGACCATATGTCGCACTACAACGTCAACGCCAGCGTACCGAAGACCCTGATTTCGCACCTGGTGCGCTGGATGGCTGAAACCGGTGTCGTCAAAGGCGGCGCCGACGTGCTGCTGGCGATTCTCGATACGGAGATCAGCCCCGAACTGGTGCCGGCCGCGGCAGGGGAGGGCAACCTGAAACCTGCGCAAAGCACGCAGGACGTGATCGGGCCGTACGAGCTGCAGGATTTTAATTTGTACTACATCGTCCGCTACGGTTTTGCGCCGTCGAAGGTGGCGTTCCTGGCGCTGTCGGCCTGGGGCGACCGCCTGGCAGGGGCCTGGCCGTACGACGAGAGCGTCACGCGCAACCAGTACAGCCTGGCTGACATCAAGCGGGTGCTGGGCATATTCGTCTGGCGCTTTTTTAAAACCAGCCAGTTCAAGCGCTCCTGCGTGCCGAACGGGCCGAAGGTGGGCACCGGCGGCTCGCTGTCGCCGCGCGGCGACTGGCGCGCACCCAGCGACGGCGAGGCTGAAGTATGGCTGGCTGCGGTCAAGGCGATTCCAGAGGCGTGAAGCGGACGTAAAACGCGCGAAAACATCTGCGCGCTTGCGGTAGAATTGCCTTGATGTATTTTATTCAAGTAAAAGAGGAAAGCCATGAAACAAATTACCTGCGTGATCAAGCCTTTCAAGCTTGACGAGGTGCGTGAAGCGCTTGCGGAAGTCAACGTTACCGGCCTGACCGTGACGGAAGTAAAAGGCTTTGGACGCCAGAAAGGCCATACCGAGCTCTACCGTGGCGCCGAGTACGTGGTCGATTTTCTGCCGAAAGTGAAAGTCGAAGTGGTGGTCGACGACGCCATGACCGACCAGGTGGTCGACGCCATCATCAAGGCGGCGCGCACCGGCAAGATTGGCGACGGCAAGATTTTCGTGCAGCACGTCGAGCAGGTGGTGCGGATTCGTACCGGCGAGACCGGCCCCGACGCCGTTTAAGTAGTGCGGTGCCTGGGTCCTAGCGGCCCAGGCGCATGTCGAACTTCCAGCTCACCAGGCGCAGCAAGACGATGGTGGTCGCGCTCGACCACAGGGCGAAATCGTGCGGCAGCTCCAGCTTGCGCATGATCAGGAACATCCAGCTGCCAAAGAAGGCGCAGATGGCGTACGGCTTGCCATCCCGGAACACCATCGGCACCTCGTTGCAGACAATGTCGCGCAGCACCCCGCCGAAAATCCCCGTGATCACCCCCATCATCGAGGCGATGAACAGCGGCATCTGCGCATCCAGCGCGGAGGCCACGCCGGCAATGGTGAACAGGCCCAGGCCAATGGCGTCGGCGATCACGATCAGGCGTTCCGAGACGATCTGGCGCAGGGTGCGGATCAGCGGCGAGGCGCCCAGCGCCATCACGAAGATCAGGATCGCGTATTCCTGGTGGGTGACCCAGAACAGGGGACGGTGGTCGAGCAGGATGTCGCGCAAGGTGCCGCCGCCGAATGCGGTGATGAAAGCGACAGTGAACACGCCGACCAGGTCCATGCGTTTGCGTCGTGCTTCGATAAAGCCCGAGAATGCGCCGACCAGGATCGCCAGGATTTCGATAAACGTGATGAGCGACATGCGGCGGTTTGCTTGTGGGAATCGCGACAGACTAACACGGGTTTCAGGCTGTCAGCGGTACTAACAGCGGGGAAAGCAGGGGGAGGGCCGGGCCGCGATCGGACCGCGAGGTGCCTGTCCCATGGTTGCACTGAAGCATATCGAACATGGGACAGGCACCTGCGGCGCCAGTCCCCCCATCATTCCTGCAGCACGGCTTTGAGGAGCACAATCAAAGCCCCATGCCCGCCATCCTTCTTGCCCGCCACGCAAAACGCCACCACCTCGTTCTTTTCCAGCTGCACCAGCCAGCTGTGCAGCATGGCGCGCAGCACCGGTTCGCCGTTCGGCGAGCCGTAGCCGCGGCCGTGCACGATGCGCACGCAGCGCACGCCGCGGCGGCTGGCGCGGTGGATGAAATCGGACACTTGTTCGCGGGCATGGTCACGCGTCAGGCCGTGCAGGTCCAGTTCGTCCTGCACCGGCCACACCCGCTTCTTGAGTTTGCGAATCACGTCCGGACCGACACCCGGCCGCGCATACGCCACGCTGGGATCGTCCTCGACCAGACCCTCGACATCGAACTGGTCCGATAGCGACTCGCGCAACACGGCCGCGTCATCTTCCTCGCGGGTACGGTGTCTCGGCGGGATAACGCTGCGCACGGGAATCGCCAGCATGGGCGGCACGTAGCGGTCCGATTCCGGGATTTTTTTCACGCCTTTCAAGGCGCCGCTGAAGACGCCGGCGTCCTCACGGGCTTTTTTCTCGCGCGCGGCCTGCTCGGCCGCCTCGATGGCGCGCACCCGTTCCTGCTCCTTCAGGGTGTCGCGCAAGCCGGCCAAATCGCCGAAGTCTTTCAAACCGGCCATACGTAATTAATCCTCGAGAGCTTCCAGGTAGCGCTGCGCGTCGAGCGCCGCCATGCAGCCGGTGCCCGAGCTGGTGATCGCCTGGCGATAAATGTGATCCTGCACGTCGCCGGCGGCGAACACGCCCGGGATGTTGGTGGCGGTGGCCATGCCTTCGAGACCGGTGCGGGTCTTGATGTAGCCGTTGTGCATGTCGAGCTGGCCTTCGAAGATGCCGGTGTTCGGCTTGTGGCCGATCGCCACGAACAGGCCGTGCACCGCCATCTTGGTGACTTCTCCGGTTTCGGTCGACTTGATGTTGATGCCGGTGACGCCGCCGTCGTCGCCCGTCACTTCATCGAGCGTATGGTTGTACTTGATGACGATCTTGCCTTCGGCCGCCTTGGCGTTCAAACGGTCGATCAGGATCGGCTCGGCGCGGAACTTGTCGCGGCGGTGGATGATGGTGACCTTGGTGGCAATGTTCGACAGGTACAGCGCTTCCTCGACAGCGGTGTTGCCGCCGCCGATCACGGCCACTTCCTGGCCGCGGTAGAAAAAGCCGTCGCAGGTGGCGCACGCGGACACGCCGCGGCCCATGAAGGCTTGTTCCGACGGCAAACCGAGGTACTGGGCCGAGGCGCCGGTCGAGATGATCAGCGAATCGCAGGTGAATTCATGGCTGTCGCCGAGCAGGCGGATCGGCTTTTCGTTGAGGAAAGTCGTGTGGATGTGGTCGAACACGATTTCCGTCTTGAACTTTTCGGCGTGCTGCAGCAGGCGCTGCATCAGGTCGGGACCTTGCACGCCCAGCGGATCGCCCGGCCAGTTTTCAACGTCGGTGGTCGTCATCAGCTGGCCACCTTGTTCCACGCCGGTCACCAGCATCGGGTTCAGGTTGGCGCGAGCGGCGTAGACGGCCGCGCTGTAGCCGGCAGGGCCGGAGCCGAGGATCAGAACTTTGGCGTGTTTTTTCGTGGTCATGGGAAGCTGTCGTGATTGTGTAGAAAGGAAGATGGGGGCGGCTGAGGCGAAAGCAATACACCAGTTGAAGCCCGGCAATGCCTGAAAAACGTCGCCACCGCAATACACCGATTATAGACGATGATGCGTGTGTGCATGAATGAGGGGCCCGGTCCGTGCCAGATGGCTTAGAATGGCCGCATCGCTTTTTCAGCTGCTGTTTACCCTGCTGCACGTATGCCTAAAACAACCCAACCCGACCCGAATAGCTACACCCGCAACCCGACCGTGCGCCAACCATTGCCGAACCGGCTGGTGCGGCTGCTGTCGGAAGCGCGCTGGATCGCGCTGGCGGTGCTGTTCCTGTACTTTGTCCTGATCCTGATCACCTATAACAAGGCCGATCCCGGCTGGTCGCACGATATCGTGGTGCCGAAAGCAATCAACGTGGGCGGGCGCGCCGGCGCATGGCTGGCCGACCTGATGCTGTTCATCTTCGGCTTTTCGGCCTGGTGGTGGTGCGTCTGCTTTGCCAGGTTGTTATGGAAAGATTATCGCCAGCTGACCGCCGCGCCGGGCGAAGCGCTGGCCGAACCGGAGCACCAGCACGAAACGCTGGCGCGCTGGATCGGCTTTGTATTGATGTTTGCCGGCAGCGTCGGCCTTGAGTACCTGCGCATGTACACCCTGACTGCCCAGCTGCCGCGGGCACCGGGCGGGGTGCTGGGGCAATTGATCGGCCATTCGGCCCACGTCGCCTTCGGCTTTACCGGCGCGACCTTGCTGCTGTTGTTGTTGTTTGGAATAGGGTCGAGCCTGTTTTTCCACATTTCCTGGTTGTCGGTGGCCGAGCGCATCGGCGGCGCCATCGAAATGTCGATCGACTGGTTCCGCCTGCGCTATCAAGACCGCGAAGACCGCAAGCAGGGCGAGGTGGCAGCCGTCAAGCGCGACGAGGTGGTGGTGCAGGAGCGCGCCAGGTATGTTGAGAAGCACGTTGAAAAGCAGGTGGACGCGCTTGCTCCAAAACTCGACGGCCTGCCGTTAGCCAAGGCCGCGCCGCAGGCGGCGCCGCTGATCGTCAAGTCCGAGCGGGTCGAGAAAGAAAAGCAGGCGCCGCTGTTCCGCGATTTGCCGGGCGACTCCGGCTTGCCGCCGCTGTCGCTGCTCGACGAAGCGGCCGAGTACCAGGAAACCGTGTCGGTGGAAACCCTGGAGTTCACAAGCCGCCTGATCGAAAAGAAATTGTCCGACTTCGGCGTCGACGCCAAGGTGGTGGCCGCCTACCCGGGTCCGGTGGTGACCCGCTACGAGATCGAGCCGGCCACGGGCGTCAAGGGCAGCCAGATCGTCGGCCTGGCGAGAGACTTGGCCCGTTCGTTGTCGCTGACCTCGATCGGGGTTGTGGAAACCATTCCCGGCAAGATCTTCTTGGCGCTGGAGTTGCCGAATCAAAAGCGCCAGATCGTGCGCCTGACGGAAATCGTCGGCTCGAAGCTGTATCACGACAGCGCCTCGCCGTTGACGATTGCGCTCGGCAAGGACATCGCCGGCAAACCAGTGATCGCCGACCTGGCCAAGATGCCGCACTTGCTGGTGGCCGGCACCACCGGTTCCGGTAAATCGGTCGGCATCAATGCCACCATCCTGTCGCTGCTATATAAAAGCGACCCGGCCGACGTGCGTCTGATCCTGATCGACCCGAAAATGCTGGAAATGTCGGTGTACGAAGGCATCCCGCATCTGCTGGCGCCGGTCGTCACCGATATGCGCCAGGCCGGCCATGCGCTGAACTGGGCAGTCAACGAGATGGAGCGGCGTTACAAGCTGATGAGTAAGCTCGGGGTGCGTAACCTGGCCGGCTACAACAACAAGATCGCCGAGGCGGCCAAGCGCGAAGAGCATATTCCGAACCCGTTTTCCTTGACCCCGGATGCCCCCGAGCCGCTGGAAAAACTGCCGACCATCGTCATCATCATCGACGAGCTGGCCGACCTGATGATGGTGGTCGGCAAAAAGGTCGAGGAACTGATTGCCCGTATCGCCCAAAAGGCGCGCGCCGCAGGCCTGCACCTGATTCTTGCCACGCAGCGTCCGTCGGTGGACGTGATCACCGGCCTGATCAAGGCGAACATTCCGACCCGCATCGCCTTCCAGGTATCCTCGAAAATCGACTCGCGCACCATTCTCGACCAGATGGGCGCCGAAGCGCTGCTGGGCATGGGCGACATGCTGTACATGCCGCCGGGTACCGGTCTGCCGGTGCGGGTGCACGGCGCGTTCGTCTCGGACGATGAAGTGCATCGAGTTGTAAAACATTTACAATCCTTGGGCGAGCCGAATTACATTGAGGGCATCCTCGAAGGCGGCACCCTGGAGGGCGAGGGCGGCGGCGCCGAAGGCGCGCCGGCAGGCGAGGGCGGCGGAGAAAGCGACGCCATGTACGATCAGGCGGTGCAGGTGGTACTGAAAAACCGCCGCGCATCGATCTCGCTGGTGCAGCGGCATTTGCGGATCGGCTACAACCGCGCTGCCCGCCTGCTGGAACAAATGGAAAACAGCGGCGTGGTGTCGCCGATGCAGTCGAACGGCAACCGCGATATCCTGGTGCCGGCGACCAGCGCCGAGTAATTTGCAATATTAAAACCAAGAACAA
This sequence comes from Massilia sp., assembly GCA_028291845.1. Lineage (GTDB taxonomy): Bacteria > Pseudomonadota > Gammaproteobacteria > Burkholderiales > Burkholderiaceae_D > JAFCUW01. Next base: position 12,171 of record JAQGNM010000178.1, read on the forward strand.
GGAACACGATGAAGCGATTGTCCGTATTACTGTTTGCCGGCGCCATGAGCCTGGGCCTGGCTGGCGCCGCACAGGCGAGCGCCCTCGACCAGTTCAAGACCTTCGTGGCCACCACCAAGGCGGCCAAGGGCGAATTTACCCAGCAGCAGCTGAAAAAATCGGACACCGCCAAGGCGGCGCCGGTCTCCACCGGCACGTTTTTGTTCGCCCGTCCCGGCAAATTCATCTGGACCTACGTCAAGCCCTACGAGCAGCTGTTGCAGGCCGATGGCGAGCAGCTGTATATCTTCGACAAGGATCTGAACCAGGTGACGGTGAAAAAGCTGGGCAACGCGCTCGGCTCCTCGCCGGCCGCCATCCTGTTCGGCAGCAATGATCTGGAAAAGAATTTCACCTTGAGCGAGGCGGGCGCCCGCAATGGCCTCGAGTGGCTCGACGCCAAGCCGAAGGCGCAGGACTCGACGTTTACGATGATCAGCATCGGCCTGCGCAAC
>JAQGNM010000398.1 GCA_028291845.1 Massilia sp.
AAAAAGGTTGAGTGCTAGACAGGCCGGACCTGGGCACGCCGCTCGTTGCAAAAACGAATAGCCTGGGGATACGGAAACACATCTTCGACATGGCCATCGAGGATGCGTTGCTTGCGCTCCTGCCAGAAGGCGCGGGTCAGCAAATCGGCGTGGTGGGCCATGAAATACGGGCGAATCTTGCGGCTGCCGAGCAAAAAGCTGCCGAACTGCTCGGGGAAAACGTCGTGCTTGCCGATTGCATACCACGGCTCGGCCGACATCTCGTCTTCCTCGTTGCGGGCCGGCGGGATGTCGCGGAAATTGCAATCGGTGATGGTTTCGATCTCATCGTAATCGTAAAACACCACGCGGTTCTGGCGGGTCACGCCGAAATTTTTATAGAGCATGTCTCCCGGAAAAATATTCGCCGCCACCAGTTCCTTGATGGCGTCACCGTATTCTCTCACTCCGTGCTCGATTTTGCTGTCGTCGTTCGCCTGTTCGGCGGCCGCCAGGTACATATTGAGGGGCACCATCCGTCTTTCAATGTACAAATGGCGGATGACGATTTGGTTACCGTCGATTTCCAGCAGCGAGGGGGCACACTGGCGCAGTTCGGCCAGCAGTTCATCGCCGAAGCGCGACAGCGGAAACGCCACGTTGGAATATTCGAGGGTGTCGGCCATGCGCCCGACCCGGTCGTGGTGTTTCACCAGCAGATATTTTTCCTTGATCTGGGCGCGCGTGGTTTCTTTCGGCGGCGGATAGTAATCCTTGATCACCTTGAACACATAGGGAAACGAGGGCAGGGCGAACACCAGCATCACCAGGCCGCGGATGCCGGGCGCGATCTCGAACGAGTCCGCCGTGTGTTTTAAATGTTGCAGAAAATCGCGGTAGAACAGGGTCTTGCCCTGCTTTTGCAAGCCGAGGATGGTGTACAACTCGCTGTTCGGCTTTCTCGGCATCAGGCTGCGCAAGAATTGCACATAGGCGGACGGCACCTCCATATCCACCTGAAAATAAGCGCGGGTGAACGAAAACAGCAGGTTGATATGTTCCTGCTCGTACAGCACGGTATCGAGCGCCAAGGTGCCGGCCCCCGTGTGCACGATCGGCAAAATGAAGGGAAACTCGCGGTTGCCGTTGACCGCCTTGCCGACGATATAAGCGCCCTTGTTGCGGTAAAACAGGTTCGATAAAACCTGGAAATGGAAATTCGGCTCGCGCGGTTCGGGCGTGAGGATCAGCGCCAGCCGCTGCTCGACCAGCCCGATATCGCCGGCGAGGTCGGCAAACTCGCAATTCAACTGAAAATTCGTCACGATGCGGCGGAGGGTCGCCGTCAAGCCGTCCTGGTGCGGGTAATACGCGCGGTAGGTGGACAGCAACTCGTCTGTCTCGATGTACTCGGTCGACACCACCGGGCGGACGAAAATGAAATCGTTGTGGTAATAGCTGCGGTGCAGGATCTTGCAGCAGACGCTATTGAAAAACGTCTCCGCCAGTTCCGGCTGCTTGTGGCCGGACAGCATGCCGATGTAATGCAGCTTGGTCTCGCGCCAGACGGCGTCGCTCAGCTCTTCCTGGGCGTATTCGTCTTCCAGCGCGGCGACGCATTCGCGCACGCGGCGGTCGTAGTAATCGATGCGGTCCTGGGCGGCCTGCTGGGCGGCGCGCCAGGCGGCGGTCTCGAACAGGCGCTTGGCGCCCTGGCTGTTGTGGCGGAACAAGCGGTAATGCTTGTCGAAGCCATCCAGGATCGCCCGCGCAATATCGAAGGCGATCTGGGAAGACAGCAGTTTCGGAAACGCAGCTTGGTTCATGGCGCGCCGGAGCGTGACTGCGAGGTAAAAGCTTACTTGGTCTCGGCAAACAATTCGCGGCCGATCAGCATGCGGCGAATTTCGCTGGTGCCCGCGCCGATCTCGTACAGCTTGGCATCGCGCCACAGGCGGCCGACCGGGTACTCATTGATGTAGCCGTTGCCACCCAGGGTCTGGATCGCTTCGCCGGCCATCCAGGTGGCTTTTTCCGCGCTATACAAGATGGCGCCGGCGGCATCCTTGCGTAAATTACGCACCTGCTCCGGGGTGGTGGCGCGGTCGCAGGCCTGGCCGACCGCGTAGACATAGGCTTTGCAGGCCATCATGGTCGAGTACATATCGGCCAATTTACCTTGCATCAACTGAAATTCGCCGATCGGCTGGCCGAATTGCTTGCGGTCATGCACATACGGCACCACCGCATCCATGCAGGCGGCCATGATGCCCAGCGGACCGCCCGACAGCACGGTGCGTTCAAAATCGAGCCCGGACATCAGCACGTTGACGCCTTTTCCCAAGCCGCCAAGAACGTTTTCGGCGGGAACTTCGCAATCCTGGAACACCAGCTCTCCCGTGTGCGAGCCGCGCATGCCGAGCTTGTCGAGCTTTTGGGCAATGCTAAAACCCTTGTAACCCTTTTCGACGATAAACGCGGTCATGCCGCGCGGGCCCGCTTCCAGGTCGTTCTTGGCGTAGACCACCAGCACGTCGGCGTCGGGGCCGTTGGTGATCCACATCTTGGTGCCGTTGAGCACCCAGCGGTCGCCCTTGAACTCGGCCTTGAGCTTCATGCTGACGACGTCGGAGCCGGCATTCGGCTCGGACATGGCGAGGGCGCCGACATGCTCGCCCGAGATCAGCTTCGGCAGGTATTTTTGTTTTTGTTCTTCGGTGCCATTTCTCTTGATCTGGTAGACGCACAGATTGGAATGGGCGCCGTACGACAGGCCGACCGAGGCGGAGGCGCGCGAAATTTCTTCCATGGCGACGATATGGGCGAGATAACCCATGCCGGCGCCGCCGTATTCCTCGCTGACGGTGATGCCGAGCACGCCCAGGTCGCCCATCTTTTTCCATAAATCCATCGGGAACTGGTCGCTGCGGTCGATTTCCGCGGCGCGCGGGGCGATTTCGACAGCGGCGAATTGCTGTACCGCCTCGCGCAACGCGGCGATATCGTCGCCATGATCAAAGGTCAAGCCTGGCAGGTGCAGCATGTCGTCCTCACGGAAGGTGTTTAATTGTTTAATTAAGAGAAAAGAGAAGGAATCATACGCGGATGTGACGTTAACGTAAACGTAAAGTAAGGCGGTACAAGCGACGCTGCATGCTCAGGCGTCGGCCGGGTTGGCGGTGGCGTCGGCCAGCATGCGGCGGCACTCGTCTTCATGGGCCGCCACCTCGGCCAGCGCCACTTCGATATCGGCGCGTTGCTGCTCGAGGGTCTCGCGCTGGTGCGCCAGCACGCCCAGAAAACGGTGCATTTGCGCCACGGTGTCCTTCGGCGATTCGTACATGTCGATGATGCTTTTGATTTCGGACAAAGTCAGCCCCAGGCGTTTTCCGCGCAGGGTCAGTTTTAAACGGGTACGGTCGCGCGCCGTATAGACGCGGCTGCGCCCGCCCGCGCCTTCGCGGCTGGGAGAGAGCAGGCCGTGGTCTTCGTAAAACCGGATGGCGCGGGCGGTGACGTCGAATTCGCGCGCCAGTTCGGCAATGGTGTAGGTGGGCATGGCGTTTAGATGACGGTAAATAGTGAAAAGCGACAATGGCTTAGAATGGGGCGCCCGCGCGCCAGTTGACGTTAACGTCAAGGCCATTGTAGCGCGGAGACAGGCCAATCAAGGAAACAACGTCATGAACGCACTCGAAGCACAACTCGACTATCCCTTCGGCGAGCAGCTGCCCGCCATCGGTACCACGCTCGCCATCGCCCCCGGCCTGTCCTGGCTGCGCATGCCGCTGCCGTTCGCCCTCGACCACATCAACTTGTGGCTGCTGGACGAAAGCGCCGGCTACGCCGCGGTCGACTGCGGGGTCGCCACCGACGTCACCCGTGCCGCCTGGGAGCAACTGTTCGACGGCGCCATGGCCGGGCGGCCCTTGACGCGGGTGCTGGCCACCCACTGCCATCCCGACCACATCGGCCTGTCGGACTGGCTGTGCCGGCGTTTCGAGGCGCCGTTCTGGATCACCACCGGCGAATACGGTTTTGGCCGCATGATGTCGGCCGGCTTGCCGGGCGTCGACGGCACCGCGGCGATTCCCCATTTCGCCCGCCATGGCCTGGTCGGCGAAGCCTTGACGGCGCAGATGGAAAGCCGCAAGAATTATTTTCCTTCGCTGGTGCCGGCGGTACCGCTCGCTTACACCCGCATGCAGCACGGCCAGCGCATCACCATCGGCGCGCATGACTGGCGCGTCATCACCGGCTTCGGTCATTCGCCCGAGCACGCCTCGCTGTATTGCGCCGAATTGAACGTACTGATCAGCGGCGACATGGTGCTGCCACGCATTTCCACCAATGTGTCGGTGTTTGCCATCGAGCCGGAGGGCAATCCCCTGCAGTTGTATCTCGACTCGCTCGACCGCTTCATGGATCTGCCGGCCGATACCCTGGTGCTGCCCTCGCACGGACGGCCGTTTCGCGGTCTGCACACCAGGATTGCGCAGTTGCGCGAGCATCACGCCGCGCGCCTGGCCGAAGTGGTGGCTGCCTGCGCCACGCCGCAATCGGCGATGGACATCGTGCCACTGATGTTTCGCCGCCCGCTCGATCCCCACCAACTCAGTTTCGCCCTCGGTGAAGCGCTTGCCCATCTGCATACATTGTGGGCGCAAGGAAACGTGCTGCGCGAGATTGGCGACGATGCCATCATCAGATTCCAGGTCGCCGCAGGCCGGTAAGTCGGACGTACGGGCTTTATGCATAGGGAATTATGCAATTCAAGTCATAATATGTGTGACATTGCATGTATCTGGAGCAAGCGACAGTATATACTCGCGTAATTGTTACATCGTACGACAACGATTGTCACGATCGGTCTCGGCAGGCAAGAGACTGACTTTCATCCAACTGCATGAAATAGTGCCGACCATGAATTCATCAAACGAACGGGAAAGTTTCAGTGTACGCTTGCAACAAGCACTGAAAAACGCCCATTACTCGCCAGACAGCCCCACCCGCCTGGCCCGCGAATTTAACATTCGCTTCGACGGCAGACCGATTACGGTGCACGCGGCACGCAAATGGCTGGTAGGCGAGGCCATTCCAACCCAGGAGAAGCTGCGCATGATCGCCCAGTGGCTGGGCGTGCCTGCGGAATGGTTACGCTTTGGCGGCGCCGACGGCGGCGCGGCCAACGGCGACAGCGCCAACGGCGCATCGCGTTTCGAATCGGCCGACGTCAAGTTGATCGCCGATTTGCAGCGTCTGGACGAACATCATCGCCAGATTGCCCGTGAATTTATTCGTATGCTGGTCCGTATTAATTACCAAAAGTAGTTAAAAAGGCGCCATTCAAGCCAATTGGTGCTGCGGAGATTGTTCATCCTTGACCAGCGCACCAGTTGCAGCGACATTGATCCGCTGTTCCCGCCGAGCTCCCCTGTCACGCGTTGTTAATTGTCCACTATCACGCCCATGGCATGCCGTGCGCTGCGCTCAGCCGCGCCTGCGTTAAGGTAGCGAAAGCTGCCCAACAGGCAGTTTCGAAAATACCTTTGAGCAATTTATGAAAAGCGCTGCACAAAGGCCATAATCGGGCCATAATTGCTTGCACGCTTTACCATCTTGTTTGTCACGCAGCCGAGGATCTAGCCGCCTTATGAAAAGCAACTACAGTAACACCGCGCAGCTAAAAGATTTGATGACCGTGCCGCCGATGACGGCAGCCCAGCATGCCGAAGTGATGAGAAAACGCATCCAGCACCGCAGGATGGTAGAAGAAGCCAAGGAATTGAAACAAGCCGACAACTGGCACACCGATAAACGCTAGTCAGTCCACTCAGGTGACCGGCTTCATGCCGGCCCAGCGCGGCGCCAGCGCATGCTCCACGCCGACCAGGTCGAGCACGCGCGCGACGCTGTGGTCGACCATCTGCTCGATCGAGGCGGGGTGCTGATAAAAGCTCGGCACCGGTGGAAACACGATGCCGCCCATTTCAGTGACCGAGGTCATATTGCGCAAGTGCGCCAAATTCAAGGGCGTCTCCCGCACCATCAGCACCAGGCGGCGCCGTTCTTTCAGTATGACGTCGGCGGCGCGCGCGATCAGGTTGTCCGACAGCCCCAGCGCCACCGCGGCCAGGGTTTTCATCGAACAAGGGGCGACGATCATGCCGTCGCACTGAAACGACCCGCTGGCGATCGCCGCACCGACATCGCGGTTGCGATACACCACATCGGCCAGCGCCTCGACTTCGCGGCGCTGCATGCCGACTTCCTCGTGCAGGGTGAGATTGGCGGCGTCGGAAATCACCAGGTGACTCTCCACGGCCGCCATGCCTTGCAGGTGTTGCAACAGGCGCACGCCATACACGGCGCCGGTGGCGCCGGTGATGGCGACGATCAGCCTGCGCCGCCGCCCGCTATCAGGCATCGAGCAGGGTTTTCAGTTCGCCGGAAGCGAACATCTCGTCCATGATGTCGGAACCGCCGATGAATTCCCCTTTGACGTACAGCTGGGGAATGGTCGGCCAGTTGGAAAAATCCTTGATGCCCTGACGCACTTCCGGATCGTCCAGCACGTTGACGGTGGCAATGTTTTGCACGCCGCAGGCTTTCAGGATCTGGATGGCGCGGCCGGAAAAACCGCATTGCGGAAATTGGGCGGTGCCCTTCATGAACAACACCACCGGGGTGCTGCTGACGGTTTCTTTGATCCAGGTTTGTACATCGCTCATGGCTGCCTCGGGTTATTTGGATTGGATGGTGGCATTTTATAAGAAATCGGCGTTCACAGTTGCCGGGACCTGGTTGGCGGAGCAAAAATGGGACAGGCATCTGCGCGCATGCGCGCTTGTGCCATTCGTGGCCCGGCCAGTCCCCCTGCTGCCCGCAGCGCCAGTCACCTCAACGTTTCAGCTTTGCAAACGCCGCCGCCATGCTGCCAGCCGCCTCCGGCTGGCGCTGCTCGCGGCCCTGATGCTGCGCCAGGCGCTTTGCATCGTTGCGGTCGCCTCTCTGCTCCACCTTGGCCCCCGGCTGCGGCGCGCTGTCCGTCAAGCGCATGGTCAGCGCGATCCGTTTTCGTTTCTCATCGACTTCCAGCACCTTGACTTTCACCACCTGGCCGGCCTTGACCACCGTATGGGGATCGCGCACGAAGGTGTTCGACAGCGCTGAAATATGCACCAGGCCGTCCTGATGCACGCCGATGTCGACGAAGGCGCCGAACGCGGCGACGTTGGTCACCGTGCCTTCAAGGATCATGCCGGGCTTGAGATCGCTGAGCTTCTCGACGCCTTCCA
>JAQGNM010000418.1 GCA_028291845.1 Massilia sp.
CCGGTGACGGAAGATGCGCGGCGCGGCTTCGATCATGGCACCTTCTCGATGCTGTATCCGGTCTACCCTGACGCCGACATGCCGGTGGTGCAACTGTCGATCAAGCATGGCTACGATCCGGAAACCCACCTGGCCATCGGCCGCGCCCTGGCGCCGCTACGCGACGAGGGCATCCTGATCATCGGCAGTGGCTTGTCGTTTCACAACCTGCGCCAGTTCGGGCCGGGCGGCAAGCTGGCCTCGCATGAGTTCGATGCCTGGTTGCAGTACGTGCTGCTGGAGTTGCCGCCGAACGAACGCAGCGCGGCGCTGCGCCACTGGAGCGAGGCGCCCTATGCGCGAATGGCGCATCCGCGCGAGGATCATTTGATGCCGTTGTTCGTGGCGCTGGGCGCCGCGGAGCAGGAAAAGGCGGCCTGCGTGTATCACGAGGATGCGTTTTTCGGGAATTTGGCGGTGTCGAGTTTCAGGTTTGGGGAGGCGGCGGGAACTGGTCGGGCCACATGAGGCGGCGTGAATGCCTTTCCTATTCTTAGTATGCAGCCACGCCTGATGCGGGGCGCAGCTGCCTCGGCAAAGTAATATTTTGCCTATGCAAAAAAATGGGACAGGCATCTGCGCGCTGCGCGCTTGTGCCAGTCCCCCTGCTGCACGCGCCGCACTTACTCCGCTGCTTCACCCGCCGCGTTTGCCGCGTGCTGCGTTTGCCGCTTTATCGGCCGCCAGCGCCGCGGCCTTGGCCGCCTTTTCCGCCATCATGGTGGCGTGCAATTCCAGTTGCGCGGCGCGCGTGGCTGGAGTTTCAAGGCTGATGCGCCCGAGAGCGCCGGTGCGGTAATCCTGCAGAAAAGTGTGGGCGGCTTTTTCGAAATCGAGGTCGCCGCCTTTCTGACGGTAGCCGCGCCGTGCCGCCACCGCTTCGACCACGCCGATGCCGTCCAGCCCCTCGGTTTTAAAACCGTAGCGGGCGGTGAGCAGGGCCGGATAGCGTTCCAGCAGCACCTCGGCCAGGTACACCGCCACTTCGTCTTCGATCAGCGCGTTCGAGCCGACCGCGTGGCTGGCCGCCAGCATCAGGCCGTCGCTAGCCAGGGCGATTTTCGGCCACAGCATGCCGGGCGTGTCGACCAGGATGATGTTTTTGCCGAGGTACAGCTTTTGCTGAATCTTGGTGACGGCCGGCTCGTCGCCCACCTTGGCCACTTTCTTTTTCAGCAGCGCGTTCATCAAGGTCGACTTGCCGACGTTGGGAATGCCCATGATCATGATGCGCAGCGGCTTGGTCGGCACCCCGCGGTGCGGCGCCAGCGACTGGCACAGGGCAGGAATACGGGCGACATCGGCCGGCTTCTTGGTGGTCATCGGGTAGGCGGTGACGCCTTCCTGGGCGTCATAATATGCGCTCCAGGCGGCGGTAGCGTCGGGATCGGCCAGGTCGACCTTGTTGAGGATTTTCAGGCAGGGTCGCTGGCGGAACAGGCGCAACTCTTCCACCATCGGATTGCAGCTCGCTTCCGGCAGGCGGGCGTCGAGCACTTCGATCACCAGGTCGGTGTTCTCCATCTGTTCGGCCGCCTTTTTGCGGGCGGCGTTCATGTGGCCTGGGTACCATTGGATCGACATGCTGGGCTTTCAAATTTCGCGGACAATCCCGCTATTTTACGTCGTCGCCCCCTCCCCCGCGATTTTTACAAGCCGGATGCCGAATCTGCGCTGCTTTTGCATGGCTGTTGCGCGCCCTCCGCCAAGCGAGCGCATTGCTTCGCCTAGTTGAGCGCGCGCAAAGAGTTGCCACAACGAAAATCCAATAATAGTTTCCTCACAGCGAAGGAAACCCATGGATCCCCTCAAGCATATGGAAGTCATCTTCGGCGCGGTCGCCGCCATTGCCCTGCTGCTTGCCGCCGTTCCCGACAGCGATGCGCGCGCCGCAGCGCGGCCGAACAGCGTCGTCAGCGCTCCCACCCACTCGGCACAATCCGGCAGCGGCACGGCGCTGGCCATTGCGGAGGAAGTCAGGATCGCAACGCCAGGCACGATGGCCATCGTCGTCATCAAGGGCAAACGCTTGAGCGCCCGCGAAAAACGCCGCGCAGCGCTGGCGGCGAGCGCCATCGCCGCGCCCGAACGCAGCTGAGTCGCCCCCTAAAGCGCCGTCGCTTCGACGTCGGCCCGCATCGGCGCTGTGATTCCCTGCCAGTTGTTTTGAAGGTAGTGTGTGTAGCGTTCGCCGTCGTCGCGCAGCGCGACGTAGTGAAAGCTCCACTTCGGCGTGCCACCCTCGTTGACCTGGTCGCCCAAGGTCAGGTCGCGGCAGAACCAGTCGCGCGGGTTGCAATACGATCCGCCCCCGCTGCCGGCCACCGCGCCCGAACTGTGATAAGCCACCACTTCGTCATCCTGGCCCGGCAACAGGAACGAGTACAAGGTGCCGCGCGCCCCTGCATACATATAGAAAGAGACGCCGTGGGTGTCGTTGTGGTTGTACATTGCGCGCACGGTGGCGGTGCGCAGATCGCGCGCCAGCGCCTCGCCGGTGGCCCAGGCGCCGACATCGGACAATTCCGTGCCGCCGCCCGCGCCCGCGGCCACCCGGATCCATTTGATGTTCCAGCCCGTCTGGGTCGCTGCGCCGCCGCCGGACGCTGCGCACACGCCTGCTCCGTTAGGCGCGGCATCGGTGACGGGACGCTGCGAACTGCCGAAGTTGGCCAGGTTGTAGCCGACGATGGGATCGCCGGCGCTGTAGGCGGCAATGTAGCACCAGTTGCTGCCGGTGCAGAAGCAATCCATGGCGTTGCGCACGGTGCCGCTTTGCTCGGCGATGCTGCCGGCGCCGTCCCAGTTGACGGCGCGCTTGTTGACGCCGGCGTTGACCTCGCCCGGCCCCCAATACGCAAAATCCTGGTAGTTGCCGATGGCGCCGCCGGCCCCGCGGCCATTGACCCACAGCGTGTAGTTGGTGGCCGATGCGCCAAGCGGTAATGCGCCCAGTACCAGCAGAAAAATCAGACAGAGCCGCCGCAGCAGCGCCGTTTTCGCCATGTTCGTGTTCATGTCATACCCTCCATATTGTTATGAAGGTTGGACTGAACAGCGGCCCAAAAAGTTCAGGCCGGGCGGACGCTGAAGCTTAGTCCAGTTGCGCCAGCGCCTTGACGTGCGCCACCACGCTGCGCCCCAGCGCCGACAGGTTGTAGCCGCCTTCGAGGCAGCTGACGATGCGGCCCTGGCAATGCTCGTCGGCCACTTGCATGATCTGCCCGGTCATCCAGGCATAGTCGGCCTCGACGAGGGCCATTTCGCCCAGGTCGTCTTCGCGGTGGGCGTCGAAACCGGCCGAGATAAAAATCATCTGCGGCTTGAAGGCATGCAGGGCCGGCAGCCAGTGCTCGAGCACCACCTTGCGCACGGCGTCGCCGCCGCTGCGCGCCGGCAGCGGAATGTTGACGCGGGTGGCGCTTTCCGGCTCCGGCTCGCTGTACGGGTAAAACGGGTGCTGATAAAAACTCGCCATCAGCACGCGCGGGTCGTCGCGGAACGTTTCAGCGGTGCCGTTGCCGTGGTGGACGTCGAAATCGATAATGGCAACGCGCTCCAGTCCGTGGCCGTCGAGCGCCTGCAGGGCGGCCAGCGCCACATTATTAAACAGGCAAAAACCCATGGCGTTGCCGGGACGCGCGTGGTGGCCGGGCGGGCGTACGGCGCAAAACGCGTTGTCGATGTCGCCGGCGATTACCGCGTCGGTGGCGGCCATGGCGCAGCCGGCGGCGCGCAGGGCGGCCTGGTAACTGTGGTGGTTTAAAATGGTGTCGCCGTCGATCGGGTAGTAGGCGCCCGCTTCCGGGATGTTGTCGCGGATGGCGGCGATCGCCTCCAGGCTGTGATTGCGCAACACTGCCGGAATTTCAGCCAGCGGCCCTTCGCGGCGCTCGAACAGGCCGTCCAGGCGGGCGCGGATCAGCTGGTCCTCGATCGCTTCGAGGCGAGCGGGACATTCGGGGTGCCCATCCCCCATTTCATGCCGAAGACAATCCGGGTGGCTGTAGATGGCTGTGCTCATAGAGTAATATTTGTATCCTGATGCCATGTTTTTCAGACTATCGCCAGCGTTTCTCTTATAGAATCTTCGCGAGAGCTGTCATGCGGGCGAAAGCTTGCGTCGCTGCTAATTTACCATGCCGCGGATGCAAAGCGCTGCGCGCGCCACTGTTGAAACGTCGTTGAATCCGTCGAATCCGTTGAAATAAAGGCAGCAATGTTCAAGAAAATGCATGCGGTGGCCCAGCAAGTCGGCGCGATCGTCGTCGGCAAGGATTTGCAGGTGCGCCAGGCGCTGACTTGCCTGCTGGCGGGCGGCCACCTGCTGGTCGAAGATGTTCCCGGGGTCGGCAAGACCACCTTGGCCCACGCCCTGGCCATTTCGCTCGGCATGCAATTCAACCGGGTGCAGTTCACCAGCGACCTGCTGCCGGCCGATGTCGCCGGCATTTCCATCTACGAGCGGGAAAACAACGCTTTTGTATTTCACCCGGGCCCGATCTTCACCCAGGTGCTGCTGGCCGACGAGATCAATCGCGCCACGCCGAAAACCCAGTCGGGCCTGCTCGAAGCGATGGAAGAGCGCCAGGTCAGCGCCGACGGCGTCACCCGCGCCCTGCCGTCGCCGTTCTTCGTCATCGCCACGCAGAATCCCTCACACCAGGTCGGCGTATTCCCGCTGCCCGAATCGCAGCTCGACCGCTTCCTGATGTGTCTCTCGCTGGGCTACCCCGACGCCGCCGCCGAGCGCGCCCTGTTGATGGGTGAGGACCGCCGCGCCATGTTGAAAGCGCTGCCGGCGGCGATGCAGCCGGCCGAACTGGTGGCCGCCCAGCAGGCGCTGGGCACGATTCACGCTTCGAGCTCGCTGATCGATTACGTGCAGGCGCTGGCGCATGCTTCGCGCCACGACGGCCTGTTCGCCGAGGGCCTGTCGCCGCGCGCCTCGATCGCCCTGCTGCGGGCGGCGCGCGCCTGGGCCGCGCTGGAGGGGCGCGATCACGTGGTGCCCGAGGATGTGCAGGCGGTGCTGGTGCCGGTTTGCGCGCACCGGCTACGGCCGATCAAGTCGGCGCACGGGGTGGCCGTGGCAAGCCGCGACCTGGTGCTGCAGTTGCAGCAGTCGGTAGCGGTCTGACGCTGTCATGAGCGGGCCCGCCAGCCAGCCGCGCCACAGCGCCGGTGTCGGTGCCCGCGGCGCCCGCCCCCAGCGTCCCGGCGCGGTCAGGTCGACCACCTTGCGCGCCCGTCTCAAGCGCCGCCTCCAGCGCCTCCTGTTTCCCTTGCGCGGCGCCGAGAGCGGCGAAGTGCTGCTGCACCGCCGCCGCGTCTATATCCTGCCGACCAATGCCGGCATCGGATTTGGCGGGCTGCTGCTGGTGCTGCTGGTGGGCGCCACCAACTACAACCTGGGGCTCGGTTTCGCCCTCGGCTTTCTGCTGCTGTCGTGCGGCCTGGTCGACATGGTGATGACCTACCGCAATCTCGCCTACCTGCGCCTGCGGCCCGGCCGCGTGGCCCCGGTGTTCGCCGGCGCCGAAGCGCGCTTCGAGCTGTCCCTGGTCAACCCCACTGCGCTGGACCGCTACGCCATCGGCGTCGACTTCGCCGGTCGCGCACCGCGTTATCTGACCGACGTCGCCAGCGGCGCCGAGACGATGCTGGAACTGGCGCGCCCGACCCTGGCGCGCGGCTGGCTGGCGGCGCCGCGGGTGCGCCTGGTGAGCCGTTTTCCGCTCGGCCTGTTTCGCGCCTGGGCCTACTGGCAGCCGGCCATGCGCGCCGTGGTCTATCCCTTCCCCGAGACCGATGCACCGCCGCTGCCGCTGGCCGGCGCCGCCGCCGATGACGGCCGCGGCAGCGCCGGCCAGGACGACTTTGCCGGCATCCGCAACTACCAGCCCGGCGACTCGATGCGCAGCCTGGCCTGGCGCCAGATCGCCCGCCTCGACCTCGAACACGGCGGCCAGCTGGTGAGCAAGCATTTCGAGGGCGGTGGCGCCGACGAACTGGTGCTCGACTTCGCCCTGCTGCCCGCCACCCTGCCGGTCGAAGCCCGCCTGTCGCGCATGACGCGCTGGGTGCTGATGGCCGAACAGCGCGGCCTGCCCTACGGTTTCAGGCTGGGCACCGAGCAGATGGCGCCGGGCGCGGGGGTGGCTCACCAAGCCGCTTGTCTGCAGGCCCTGGCGCTGTATGGCAGCGGGGTAGCGCCATGAGGGCGCGTACTCCGCTGACGTGCAGCGCCAGCGCTCCTTATCCGGCAGCCTGCCTGCAGGCGCTGGCGCTGTATGGCAACGAGGTAGTGCCATGAGAGGTAGCGCCATGTTCAGCAACGCATCATGAAACCCCGCGCCCCCTTCGCCGCGCTGCGCGCCTGGCTTCAAAATTTCATTGTCCGCCTGCCGCGCGACAAGGCCGACACGCTCATGCTGCTGGCCGGCGCCGTGCTGGTGCTGGCGCCGCACGCCCTGCACCTGCCGCTGTGGGTGACGGCGCTGTCGCTGACGACCCTGTGCTGGCGCGTGGCGATCACCGTGCGCGGCACCCGGCTGCCGCCGACCTGGCTGCTGGCGACGCTGGCGCTGGGCGCGGTCGGCGGCATCTGGCTGACCTTTCAGACCATCCTCGGGCGCGACGCCGGGGTCGCCATGCTGGTGCTGCTGGTGGCCTTCAAAATGCTGGAAATGCGCGCGCGCCGCGATTTATATGTGGTGATCTATCTGTGCTTTTTCCTGCTGCTGACCACCTTCTTCTATGCGCAGGGACCGGGCACGGCGCTGCTGATGCTGGCGGCCATCGTCATGCTGTTCGCCGCCCAGTTGTCGTTTCAATTCACCGGCGCCGTGCCGCGGCTGCGCCGGCGCCTGTGGCTGTCGGGCCGGCTGGTACTGACCGCGCTGCCGCTGGCGGCGCTGCTGTTCGTGGTGTTCCCCCGGCTGCAAGGTCCCTTGTGGGGCATGCCCGACGACGCCACGGCCGGGCGCACCGGGATGTCCAACAGCATGGCGCCGGGCAATCTGGCGCGCCTGGCGCAGTCCGACGAAACGGCGTTTAGAGTGCGCTTTGTCGATGCCGCGCCGGCGCCCCAGCTGCGCTACTGGCGCGGCGTGGTGCTGAGCGATTTCGATGGTCGCAGCTGGACCCAGTCGGCCGCCGGCGCCGCCGTCGACGCCAACCGGGCGCCGGCCCCGGCCCATAGCTGGCAGGGCGAGGCGGTGCGCCACGAAGTCACGCTCGAGCCGAGCGGCCAGCGCTGGCTGTTTGCGCTCGACCTGCCCGACGCCCCGCCGGCCCTGGCAGGCAATGCCAGCATGCTCAGTGCGGAGCAGGAACTGAGCGCGCGCATGCCGCTCGACCAACGCATCCGCTACGCGGTGGTCTCGCATCCGCAATACCGGCTGCAGGACGATGCGACGCTGGCCGATGCCGCGCGCTGGCTGCGGCTGCCGGCCGGTTTCAATCCGCGTGCGCTGGCAGCCGGACTGGCCCTGCAGGCGCAGCCCAATCCGGCCGACCGTGTCAACGGCGTGCTGCGCACCTTCCGCCGCGAAAAATTCATCTACACGATGGAGCCGCCCCTGCTGGGCCGCGACAGCGTCGACGAATTCCTGTTTTCGACCAGGACCGGCTTTTGCGAACATTATTCGAGCGCTTTCGTCTTCCTGATGCGCGCCGCCGGGGTGCCCAGCCGCGTGGTCACCGGCTACCAGGGCGGCGAGATCAATCCGATCGACGGCGTCTTGACAGTGCGCCAGTCCGACGCCCACGCCTGGGCCGAGGTATGGCTGGCGGGGCGCGGCTGGTTGCGCGTCGATCCGACCGCGGCGGTGGCGCCGAACCGGGTGCTGCGCGGCGCCCCGCGCCGGGCGGGCGCCGGCAACCCCTTCGGTATCGCCGCGCTGGACGGTCTGATGGGCGATGGCGGCGGCCGCCACTCGCTGTTGGGCCAGTTGCGGTTTCGCCTGGCGGCAGCCAACAACAGCTGGAATCAGTGGGTGCTCAACTACACGCCCGAACGCCAGCGCGGCGCCATCGATGCGCTGGCCGCCGGCGCCGCCAATCCCCTCAGCTGGGGCGGCGTGGCGCTGCTGGCGGGGCTGCTGGCGCTGCTGCACGCCAGACGCGTGCGGCGCCGGGGCGACCCGGTCGATGCGTTATACTCGGCGCTGTGCCTGCAACTGGCGCGCCACGGCATGAGCCGGGCCAGCGCCGAGGGGCCAAACGACTTCGGCCGCCGCATCGACGCCGCCGCCATGCCGGCCGCGCGCAAGCAGGCCGCGCTTGATTTCCTGCGGCTCTACGTCGCCTACAAATATGGCGCGCAGCCAGCTCCCGCCGGGCTGCACG
>JAQGNM010000513.1 GCA_028291845.1 Massilia sp.
AAACAAAAGTAGGTTTTCACTTTTGTTTGATTTCATTCGCCCAGTAGCTCGGCAACAACCTCCATCCCCTCCACCCGCTCGGCAACAACTTTCAGCACGACCACCACGGGCACGCCGAGCAACAAACCCCACACGCCCCACAGCCAGCCCCAGAACAACAGGCTGACAAACACCGCGGCGGCATTCATGCGGGCGATGCGGCCGGTCATCCAGGTGGCGACCACGGTGCCGACCAGGGTGGCAATCGCCAGGGAGGCGCCGCCGACCAGCAGGACCATTTGCAGCGATTCGAATTGCATGAAGGCGACCACGCCGGTCGAGGCGGTGATCAACAGGGGGCCGAAGTACGGCATGATGTGCATCAGGCCGGCAAAGATGGCCCAGGCGCCGGCGTTTTCCAGGCCGATGGCCGACAAGGCCACCCACATCAGCAGCGCCAGCAGGACGTTGGTCACCAGCAGCATGAACATATAGGCCTGGATCGAGCTGTTGATGTCGTCGAGGATGTGGACGGTGACTTTCTTGCGCGTCAGGGAGGGGCCGGTCAGCTTGACCAGCTTGCGTTTGAAGGTGTCGCCGGCCAGCAGCAGGAAAAACACCAGGAACACCACCATGGTGGCCTGGCTGATGAAGGTGGCGACACCGACCGAGCCGGCCAGTACCCAATCCATGATCTTGATGTTGCCGCCCGGCGCCGCCGGCGTGGCGGCCACGGCGACCACCGGACGGCGCCCCGCGCCCGCTTTCGACGGGTCGACCGCGGCGGCGGTGGCGCGCTCGAGTTCGCGGGCGGCGGCTTGCATCTGTGCGAAGGTGCCGGGCTGGCCGTTGCCGGTGCTGATCACCTTGGTCAGTTTATGGGTGATATTCGGCAATTCATCGACGATGTTGATGATCTCGCCCTGCACCCGGTAGGCGACGCCACCGAGAATGCCGAGGATGGCGACAGTGACCAGGGTGGCGCCGACGGCGCGCGGCAGGCGGCGGCGCTCGAGCCAGCCCACGACCGGGTTGAGCGTGTAGGCGATGAACACGCCCAGCAGCAGCGGCACCAGGAATTTTTCGGCCCATTGCAGGGCCCACACAAACGCTACCGTGGCGATGATGCCGATGGCGGTGCCGCGCGCGTTGACGTGGAGCGGAAACTTGAACGAATGACCGGGCGCTTCGATCAGGGCCGGATCGATATCGGGCGCGGCCGGCTGAGGCGCGGCCGGCTGAGGCGTGGCCGGCTGAGGCGGCGCAGCGTCCGGCGTGATGGAGGCAATCTCGGCTGGGACAGCAGAGCCGGCGGACAGGGATGCATCGAGCTTCATGGGACACTTCACGGTTGACAGCATCAACGAACACCGGCCGCGACAAGCGCGACCGGTGGCGGTACAGCAGAGGCGCAGTACGCCGCGAACGCGCAAAGGCGTACGCCGCGCCTCAAGACTACATTACTTCACGCGCACGTCGTTCTTGACGCTCATTACGCCTTTGACGCCGCGGGCGACTTCAGCAGCCTTGACCGCATCTTGCGGCTGAGCGACGAAGCCCGACAGCTGGACGGCGCCCTTGAAGGTTTCGACATTGATCTCGGTCGATTTCAGGGTCGGCTCGTTGAAGATCGATGCTTTCACCTTGGCGGTGATGACGGCGTCGTCGACGTATTCGCCGGTGCCTTCCTTGGACGAGGTCGAAGCGCAACCAGCCATGGTGGCGACGAGGGAAGCGGCGAACAGCATGGTGGCGAAACGGCGTGCGATGGTCATGGTAAATCTCCTTGGTGGATGGACAAAAATATCAAACTACTTCCCGGCTTATTTGCCGTACTGTGCCTTGGCGGCGGACATGCAGCTGTCCTTGGTCGCCCCGGCGAATGCGTCGCATTTTTCACGTGCTACCTGGTACTCGGCCGTACGTTTGTCTTCGCGGGCGTCGGCGCGCGCTTCCATGGCTTTCTTGTCGGCCGTGGCATCGGCCTTGGTGGCGATCAGGGTGGCTTTGGCCTGGCTGATGCAGACGTCCTTCTGATTGCCGGCCAGTGCGCCGCACTTGGTCTTGTCGAGGTCGTAGTTTGCTTCGGCAATCTTCACCCGCGACTTGGTGTAGGCTTTCAGGGTGTTCTTGTAATAGGCGCCCGCTTCTTCCTCGGTGCGCACGCGCGCGGCCTTCGCTTCGGCAACGCAGACGTCCTTCGGATTGCCGGCAATCGCGTCGCAACGGGCGCGCGCCACCTTGTAACTGGCGGCGGCATTGTCCTGTGCCTGTTTGTAGACTAGCTTGGCTTCATCGACGGCGGCGCTGGCGCTGCCGCAGGCGGCGGCAAACAGGCTGAGCGACAAAACGGCGATGGTGGGCAGGCGGTACGTCATGTGATGCTCTCCAAAAATAAACAAGCGACAGTACCGTTGTACGGCAGTTGGCAGCATGCTTCTGTACGCTGGCGAACACAGCCCGATTTGGCTCACGCAATGTCGTAATTACACCACCACGGCAAAGATGACCATCTGATTAACAGGAAGCTGAAATGTCAGAACAGCATTGAAATGGTGCGCCATCGCACAGACCCTGTTCTTGGCAGGAACTATTCTTCGATCACACATTCGCCAGGAGAATACGATGAAAACCACCCACACCCTCGCCGCCATCCTTGTTACCAGCACTGCGCTGCTGACCGGCTGCGCTTCGACCTCGACGTCGACGCCGTATAACAATGCAGGCTACAACAATGGCTACAACAACAACGTCGCTTCGGGCTACGGCACGATCGATTCGATCCAGGTCGTGCGCGGCCAGGGCGGCACCAATGGCACCGGCGCGGTCGTCGGCGGCCTGGTCGGCGCACTGGTGGGCAACCAGGTCGGTAGCGGCAGCGGCCGTACCGTCGCCACCGTTGCCGGTGCCGTCGGCGGCGCTGCCATCGGCAACAATGTCGAAGCCAACCGCAATGCCAATGGCCAGGACATGTACCAGTTGAACATTCGCATGGACAACGGTGAAATCCGTTCGGTCACCCAGGACAGCGTATATGACCTGCGCGTGGGCAACCGCGTGCGCCTGGTCGACGGCCGCGTCTACCGCTATTGATCGGGCGGCGCGTCAGCGCCACCGGGCGGACAGCCAGCGCTGTCCGCCAGCAACATCGTTCCCGCCAGCCCACTTCCACCCCTCGTTAGGAGCTCCCCATGGGAACCATTCTGCTAGTTGTCCTCGTACTTGTCCTGATTGGCGTGTTGCCAACGTGGAACCACAGCCGTAGCTGGGGGTTCGCACCTGTCAGTATCACCGGCTTGCTGGTGCTGGTGCTGATCTTTATGCTCGTCACAGGGCGTCTGTAAAGCAGGGCCGGCGCAGGCCGGCTTTTTTTTCGACTGCTGTATTTGAAGCCGTTTTTTTGGATCATCAAACCACTTTAGAAAATAACGGGAGCTGACATGACACAGCCTAAAATGCACACCCTGCGCACCCTTGCCGGCGCTTGCGCCCTGCTGGCCAGCGTCGCCATCGGCAATGTTCATGCGCAATCGACCAGCGCCGCGGAACCGCCGATGGCGCCGACCTCGACCGATTCAAATGTGCCGCCGGCAACGGCCGCGAAACAGGCGCGCGAGATCGCCCAGGGCGATCCGGCACGCTGGTTCCGCCAGGATCCAGGCGCGGCGGCCAGCCTGCGCCGCCTGCAAAAGGAAATTGGCGCGGCGCTGCAGGAAGCGCAAGGCGCCTGTCGCAAGATGGCGGCGGCGGAACGCAAGACCTGCATGAGCGAGGCGCGCGCTACCTACAACAAGGACATGGCCGGCGCCCAGGCGCAGATCATGGCCGAACGCAACTGATACAGCCGACAGGATCGGCGCCACATAAAAAAAAGGGCGCTGCAATCTTTCGATTGCAGCGCCCTTCATGCACAACGCGATAC
>JAQGNM010000537.1 GCA_028291845.1 Massilia sp.
AGATCATCGTCAAGATGTTCGACAGCATCGACGCCGACCCCAAGGCTTAGCTGGAATCGAAAAAAGAAGCCGCCTTCTACAAGACTTTCATGGACGAAGCCGCCATCGAAGCGAAAGGCGCCGCCCCCTTGAAACCGCTGCTGGCGAAAATCGATGCGATCAAGGACAAAGCCGAGTTGACCCGCGCGCTCGGCACCTCGGTGCGCGCCGATGTCGATCCGCTCAATAACACGAACTTTTTCACTGAAAACATTTTCGGCTTGTGGGTGGCGCAAGGTTTGAACGATCCGTCGCGCAACATGCCGTACTTGCTGCAAGGCGGCCTGGGCATGCCGGATCGCGCCTACTATCTGACCGACAACGCCAAGATGGCGGACTTGCGCACGCGCTACCAGCAGCACATCGCCGCCATGCTCAAGCTGGCCGGCTACAACGACAGCGAAGCGCGCGCCGCCAAAGTGTTTGCGCTGGAAACCGAGATCGCCAAGGCGCACGCCAGCCGCGAGGATTCGGCCGACGTTTTGAAGGGCAATAACAGCTGGAACCTGAAGGATTTTGCAAGCAACGCGCCGGGCATGGACTGGAACGCGTTTTTCAAGGCGGCCGGCTTGTCCGGACAAAACAAGTTCATCGTCTGGCATCCGGGCGCGGCAAAAGGCGAAGCGGCGCTGGTGGGTTCGGGCGACCTGGCCACCTGGAAAGACTACCTGGCCTTCCACCAGATCAACCACTTCGGCCCCAACCTGTCGAAAGCGTTTGTCGACCAGCGCTTCGAGTTCTACGGCAAGGCCCTGACCGGCACGCCGGAACAATCGGCACGCTGGAAGCGCGCGCTGGCCGCCACCAATAGCGCGCTCGACCAGTCGGTCGGCAAGGTCTACGTCGACCGCAATTTTGCCGCCGCCGACAAGGTGCGCATCCAGCAAATGGTGAGCAACATCATCGCCGCGTTCAGCAAGCGCATCGACAAGCTCGACTGGATGGCCCCGGCAACCCGCGCCCAGGCCCAGGAAAAACTGAAAACGTTATATGTCGGCGTCGCTTACCCCGACCGCTGGGAGTCGTATGCGGGCTTGAAAGTGGTGCCGGGCGACGCCTTCGGCAACGCCATGCGCGCCGAGCTGTTCCAGACCCGGCAGCGGATCGCCAAGCTGAACAAGAAAGTCGACAAAACCGAATGGGCGATGCCGCCGCAACTGGTGAACGCCGTCAACATGCCGCTGCAAAACGGCATCGTGTTCCCGGCCGCCATCCTGCAGCCGCCGTTCTACGATCCGAAAGCCTCCGACGCCACCAATTACGGCGCCATCGGCAGCGTGATCGGCCATGAAATCAGCCACAGCTTCGACGACCAGGGCGCCCAGTTCGACGCCCAGGGCCGCCTGCGCGACTGGTGGACCAAGGAGGACAAGGAGCATTTCACGAAAGCCTCGGCCAAGCTGGCGGCGCAGTTTTCCGCCTACAAACCGTTCCCCGACCTGGCCGTCAACGGCAACCTGACCCTGTCGGAAAACCTGGCCGACCTGGCCGGCCTGGCGGCATCGTATGACGCTTTCCGCGCCACCCTGGCCGGCAAGCCGGTGCCGCCGGACGCCGACAATGATTTCTTCCTCGGCTTTGCCCACAGCGAGAGAAGCAAGATGCGCGAAGCCCAGCTGCGCCGCATCGTGCTGACCGACGGCCATGCGCCATCGCAATACCGCGCCTCCACCGTGCGCAACCTCGACGCCTGGTACCAGGCTTTCGATGTCAAGCCGGGCCAGTCGCTCTACCTGGCGCCAGCCGAGCGCGTGCGCGTCTGGTAATTTGTCATGTTCCCTGCGCGGCCCGCTGGCCGCGCATTTTTTTTTCACCATATGAGCAACGACCTCGACACGATCAGCGCGCAAACTCTGGCGCATTACCAGCGCAATGCCGCCAGCTTTTTTGCCGGCACCATCGACCACGACGTCAGCCAGAATATCCAGGCCTTGTTGGGCGCGATCAGCACGCCGCCGCCGTTTACCATCCTCGACCTCGGCTGCGGCCCGGGGCGCGACCTGAAAGCGTTCACGCAAGCAGGCCACCGCGCCATCGGCATCGACGGTTGCGCCGAATTCGTGCGGATGGCGCGCGATTACAGCGGCTGCGAGGTGTGGCAGCAGGATTTTCTGCATCTTGATTTACCCGCTGCGATGTTCGACGGCATCTACGCCAATGCCTCGCTGTTTCATGTGCCGAAGGCAGCCTTGCCGGATGTGCTGCTCAAATTACACGCTGCCATCAAGCCGGGCGGGGTGCTGTTCAGTTCCAATCCGCGCGGCGACAACCAGGAGGGCTGGCACGGCCCGCGCTACGGCAGCTACCATGATCTGGCCACCTGGCGCGCTTATCTCGAGCAAGCCGGGTTTGTCTACCTCGATCATTACTACCGCCCGGCGGGCCTGCCTCTTGCCGAGCAGCATTGGCTGGCCAGTGTCTGGCGCAAGCCTGCTTGATCAGGGAAATTTATTGTGCGGGGCTGCGTTAGCTGGCGAACAGAGGGCTAAAGGGGGTGGCCGTACAGTGGTCATCCCAACCACCAGCAAGCGAGGTACCCGGAATGAATGAGGACCAAGTCAAAGGCAAGGCCAAGGATATCGCCGGCAAGATCCAGGAAAAGACCGGTGAGGTGATCGGCAGCAGCGAGCAGCAAGCCAAGGGTCTGGCCAGGCAGGCCGAGGGCAAAGTGCAGGAAAAAGCCGGCGACGTGAAGGATGCGGCCGACGATATCGTGAAAGATCGCGGCAACCGCTGATCGACCGCCCGCCTTTTCAAGTTTCCCAAGCCGCGCTGGTCGCGGCTTTTTTACGTCTTTACAATCGGCTATCGCTCAATAATTTTTGCCGCTGATCTCGGTGCCGTCGGTTCGGCGCAGGGTCAGGCGCGCGCCGCCAGCGAGTTCGCCGGCGGCATTCGATTGCACGCAGGCAGTTTCCGATCCGGCCGGCACGCCGGCCGAGTCCTGGCGCAAGGTGCTCAGGCAAAACAAGGTCACCGCAAGATCCTGTTCGACCGACCAGGTCAGGGTGACGGTGCCGACGCGCGCGGCGTTCGGCGAGCAGCCTGCCATGCTATCGAGTGAAATGATGGTGCCGCTGGCGCCGACGCTGCTGTTGTCGGGCAACGGCGTGAACGGCGTGCGGATCACGGCGCAACGGGCGTTGCTGCCGCTGCCGCCGACGATGCCGATCAGGCGGTTATTGGTGTGGTACAAGGTGCCTTCGGTATCGGCATTGACGACACCGGCAAACGTCAGGCGCAACGACTGCGTGGTGGTCGACGCCAGCTGGCCGTTGAACGGAAAGGTGCTGATCGGACCCGGCGTGAGCACCAGCGCCAGGTTGTAGGCATTGCCGTTTTGCTGCCCCGAGATTTCCCAGCGCCGCGGGGTGGTCAAGTATTGCTGCCACGCGGCGGCGGTGTTGACGGTGACGCCGGTGCCGGCTGGCGGCAGCACCGGCGGCGACTGGATGCCGCTGCCGTCACTGTTGCCGTCATTGTTGTCGCTGCCGCCGCACGCCGTCAGCGACAGTCCGATGGCGCCGCACAGCAGCGCGCGTTTCAAAAGTGCCGACATGATTGCCTCCCGCGTTAGCCATGGCCGTTGGACTGCGCCGGCCTGGAAAAATCCGGGCCACGGCGTCGGGTTTGATCTGGCGCAAACACTTATTGTTGAGTTAGCGTTCGGTCGCTAACAGACGGGACGTACACGATCGCTTATTCTGGCTTCACTGCATAAGCAAAAGGCCATGCGCTTACCAACCTTAGGAGCCATACCATGAACAGCGATCAAGTCAACGGCAAACTGAAAGACATCGGCGGCAAAATCCAGGAAAAGACTGGCGAACTGGTCGGTAGCACCGAGCAGCAGGCCAAGGGCCTGGCCAACCAAGCCGAAGGCAAAACCCAGAAAACCCTGGGCGACGCCAAAGAAATCGTCAAGGATGCCACCAACTAATTGGTGCCTTGTGAGAAGTTGAAAAAAGCCGCGAACTTCGCGGCTTTTTTTACGTTATGGCTCCCGCGGCCCGCGCCGGAACAGGCTGCACAACTATATGGTTGTCCCACAGAATAGGAACAGGCTGCAAATCGGTGTGGCGTGCCGCAGTTTTATGCCGGAACAGGCTGCACATCGGTGATGACGCCATCGACCAGCCGGTAAGGAATGCGCACCTGTGCCCCCGACGCTGCACCGAAATCAATGGCGTCGCGCGTGACCACCACGCGTTCTTGCGCTTGCGCCGTGGCCAGGATGATGCAATCAGGCAGTTTTTTCGCCGTGCGCCCCCGTAGCCGTGCCGCGCCCCGCATGATGAACGGCGTGGTCTGAATGACGACAATGCCTGCGTCGGCCAGGCCGGCATCGAATACGGCGATCTGAAGTGGTGTGAGTTTGCACGCCACTTCCATCCAACTGATCGCGCTGATGGCCGCATCCTCGTAACTGCCAAGTTCGATCGTGGCTTGACGTATGCCCAGCATGTGATCGATCAGGATATTGGTGTCGAACAGGACTATCGCCATTCGGCACGCAAGGCTTTCTGGTAGACCAGTCCGTCCCGCGCCAGTGCAGCTTCGCCGTGCCAGATACCACTGCTGCGCGTCAACGCTGCAATGCGCGCCTCACGGCGTGCGTTTTTTTCAAGCGCATGTTCGGCGCTGTCGGCGGCTGGGCGGCGAGGGCGCCGCAATTCATAGGCGGCGGTGGTTTGCCGAACACAGTGCGCGCCGGGCGAATTACTTTTGCCATAGTCACGCTCGTCGCCTTCAGCCGCGCGCTTCGCTTCCTCACCTTGGGTTTTCATCAGATGTCTCCGTTAAGTCACCATGAATAATGTACCTCAGCGTCGCGCCGGCCACCCGCCATCGATCAGTACAACATGCGGAACTTGTTCAGACCTCCAATGTCCCGCTGCGACTGCCGCGATCGTCAACGACACACAAAAAAGCCGCGAACTTCGCGGCTTTCAAATCCATCGGCTGCCTGGTCAGGCAGCGCTGCGCCAGACCATGATTTACTTCGGGTCCATCAAATTTTTCTTGAAAAAGGCCTCGATCGTTGAATACACATGGCGCTGCCCCGCACGCGAGGAAATGCCGTGCTTGGCGCCGGGATAGGTCATCAGTTCGAACTTGATATTGCGGTTGACCAGGCTGTCGATCAGCTTGGTGGTGTTGGTGAACAACACATTGTCGTCGGCCATGCCGTGCACCAGCAGCAGCGGCGACTTCAAGCCGTCCAGGTGGGCGAACACGCCGCTGTTGGCGTAGGCCGTCGGGTCCGCCTTCGGGGTGGCGCCGACGAACTGCTCGGTGTAATGGGTGTCGTACAGCGACCAGTCGGTCACCGGCGCCACCGACACGCCCATGGCGATCTTGTCGGACGCCGCCGACAGCAGGCGCAAGGTCATGAAGCCGCCATAGCTCCAGCCGAACACGCCGACCCGCTTCGGATCGACAAAACTCTGCTTGGCCAGCCAGTCGATGCCGGTGACCTGGTCTTCCACTTCGTGCTTGCCCAGTTCCTTGTAGATGACGTCGGTGAACTGGCGCTCGCGGCGCGAGGAACCACGGTTATCCAGGCGGAACACCACGTAGCCCTGCTGCGCCATGTACTGGTAAAACTGGTTGTCCCACTTGCGCGTCACCTGCTGCGAGTGCGGGCCGCCATAGGTGTACAGGAACACCGGATAGCGTTTATTCGGATCGAAGTTGGCCGGCTTGATCATCGAGTAGTACAAGGTCTGGCCGTCGTTGGCCTTGATGGTGCCGAACTCGGTCGGCAGCATGTCGGCCTTGTACTTGCCGTACGGGTGCTTGTCGTTCAGTTCGTTCTGCTCGACCCAGCCGACCATGGCGCCATCGGGCGTACGGATCGACACTTGCGGCGGCGTGGTGGGGTTCGAGAAGGTGTCGACGAACACCTCGCCGTTGCGTGCAAAGCTCGCTTCATGCCAGCCGTCGGCCTGGGTGATGCGCAGCGGTTTGTCGGCCAGGCTGCCGTCGAGCGCCAGCGCATAGATCTGCTTGTCGACGACGTTGTCGCGGTTCGACGAGACGAACACGCGGCCGGTCTTTTCATCGACCGCCTGCACATTGTCGATGCCCCAGTCGCCGCGCGAGACGGTGCTGAGCAGCTTGCCGTCCATGCCATATAAATACAGGTGGTTGCGGCCGGTGCGCTCGGACGACCACAGAAAGGCGTTCTGGTTTTTCAAAAAGCGCAGGTCGTCGCTGATGCTGACCCAGGTCTTCGAGGTTTCGGTCAGCAAGGTGCGCTGGGCCAGCGAGGCGGCGTCGACGGCGATCAGTTCGAGCGTTTTCTGGTCGCGGCTCTGGCGCTGGTAGACCAGGGTCTTGCTGTCGCCCGACCAGTCGGCACGCACCAGGTAGATATCCTTGTTGGCGCCCAGGTCGATTCGACGGGGTGCGCCGCCGGCAGGCGAGACGATCAGCAGGTCGGCGATCGCGTTCGGGTCGCCCGCGGCCGGATATCTCTGCTCGACGACGTCGGTGCGGTCGGCAAAAATTTCAAAGCGGCGCACCACCGGCACCTGGGCTTCGTCGAAGCGTTTATAAGCGATCGCCGAATCGTCCGGCGCCCAATAGTAACCGGTGCGCTGGCCCATTTCTTCCTGGGCAACAAATTCGGCCTCGCCATTGTGGACGGTGCCCTTGCCGTCGCTGGTCAGCTGTTTCTCCTTGCCGGTCGACAGGTCGATGACCACGATGTTCTGGTTGCGGATGAACGAGACATAGCGGCCTTTCGGCGAAATCTTCGGGTCGGCGACGTTGCCCGAGGCGACCTTTCGCGCCTTGTCGGGATGCGCGGCATCGACCAGGTACAGGTCGCCGGCGATCGGCACCAGCAATTGCTTGCCATCCGGCGACCAGCTGTAGTTCAAAATCCCGGACAGGCTGGCCGTGCGCGCCCGTTCGCGGCGGGCTTTTTCTTCCAGCGAGATCGATTCGTTCGGCACCAGCACCTTGGAGTCGACCAGGCGGCGCGTGGTTTTATCTTTGGTATTAAATTCCCACAAGTCGAGCTGAAACTGGTTGTCTTCGCGACCGCGCAAAAAGGTGATGTGCGCGCCGTCGGGCGACACGCGCAGATTGCGCACGCCAGGGCCGGACAGGGCGGGATCGGCCTGGATGCGTTCCAGGGTCAGGCGTTCGGCGAAGGCGGGCGCGGCCAACAAGGCAGCAATAAGGCAAAGCGAAAGGCGCATGGATTGTCTCGGGTGATGGTTGAACTTTAACAACCCCGAAACGATAGCAGACTTGCGCCGTAAAAGCTGTAACTAAGCAACCTTGACGGCTGCCCGATTCGCTGCCGCGTTCGCCCTGGTATTGGCGAGCCTGGCCAGCGCCCAGGTCAGCAATATTGCCGCCACCGACAGGCCCAGCACCAGGCCGATCCAGAACCCGAACACCGCCATCGGTTCACGCGGGCCGAACGGCAGCCAGCCTGGCGCCAGGCCCAGCACAATGCCCAGCGGCAGCGAGAAGATCCAGAATGCCACCAGCTGGATCACCATTGGCTGGCGGGTCACCTTGTAGCCGCGAATCGCGCTCGAGGTCGCCACTTGCACGGCATCCGACAATTGAAACAGGGCGGCAAACAACAGCAGTTGCACGCACAGTTGCTGCACCGCGGGGTCGTTGGTGTATGCGCGCGCGATCTGCCAGCGAAACACGGCGACAAAGGCGGCCGACAGCAGGCCGAAGCCGGCCGACATCGCCACCCCGACCCAGGCGACGTGGCGCGCCTTGACCGCATCGCCTTCGCCGAGCGCCTGGCCGACCCGGGTGATCAGGGCGATGCCGAAGCTGAGCGGCACCATGAAGGTCAGAGAAGAAAAATTCAGGGCGATCTGATGGGCCGATACCTGCACCACGCCGAAGCGCGCCACCAGCAGGCTGATCAGGCCAAATGCGCTGACCTCGGCAAAATACGTCACCCCGATCGGCAGGCCCAGCCGCAGCATGCTGCCGATTTCAGCCCGGTCCGGACCTTCCCAGTGGGTGAATGGATAGGTCTGGCGGTAGGCCGGGGCGACCCGGATCCACCACAGCATGGCAGCGAGCATCAGCCAGGTGCCGGCCGCGGTGCCGACCGCGCAGCCGACCGCGCCCAGGCGGGGAAAGCCGAGGTTGCCGAACACCAGCAGCCAGTTGACGACGATATTGAAAACCAGGCCGCCGAGGGCGATCACCATCACCGGGCGGGTCTGGTTGATGCTGGCGGTGTAGCCGTACAGGGCGCGGTAGCAGGCAAAGGCCGGCATGCCGATGCTGATGACGTGGGTGAACAAGGCGGCCTGGGCGGCAACAGCGGCGTCCAGGCCGAGGTGGCCGAACAGCAGGGCGCAGGCATTGGTGGCGGCGCAGGCGACGATGCCGACCCCGAGTCCCTTCCACAAGGACTGGCGCACCGAGTGGGGGATCGCATCGAAGCGGCCGGCGCCGACCTCGTGGGCGACCACGCTGTTGATCGCCATCATGACCCCCATCACCGTCACCAAGACGATCGACCACACCGACGCGCCCAGCGAGACGGCGGCCAATTCGTCGGCGTTGACGTGGCCGGTCATGGCGACGTCGGCCACGCCCATGCCGACAGTGGCGACCTGGCCGATCAATACAGGCCAGGACAGCTGCCAGATGGAACGCATTTCATCGACGATAGCGTGGGAGGGGCGGTTCGACACGGTGGACATGGGCAGCTTGCGACAGTAAAGCAATTATTTTACTGGCAATGCACGACCCTCGAATACACTGGAGGCGACACCATTTTCCACTTCTGCCATGACCGACGACAACATCATCCGGGCCCAATTCAATCCGCTGATCAAGCCATTTCTGGTGCTGAAGATCGGCTGGGTCATGATCATGACGGTGGTCGGCATCCCGCTGGCCGTCATCTGGTTCCTCGGCGTGGGGCGCTGGTGGGCGCAGCATTATTTTGATCGCCTCGAATGCCAGCTGGGCGAAAAAAGCCTGCGCTACCGCAAGGGCATCCTGGTCACCACCGAAAAGACCATACCGCTGGAAAATATCCAGGACGTCACTTTTGTCGAGGGACCGATCCTGCGCCGGTTTGACTTGAGCACCCTGAAATTCGAAACGGCCGGGCACAGCGCGGGGCAGGCGTCGGATATGCATTTGACCGGGATCATCGATGCACAGGCGTTTCGCGCCAAGATCATGACGGCGCGCGAAGCCTTGCGCCACACGCCGCGCGGGCAGGGCGCCGATGCTCAAGCGGAGCTGGAACTGCTGCGCTCGATCGACGCCAAACTGGGCGATCTGGTCGACTTGCTGCGTAATAAAAAACCTTAGGGAAGCGCCGGCTACTTGCTGTCGTGCGGCGGCAAGGTTTTCAGATAGGCGTACAGGGCCCGCAGGTCGGTGTCGGTCATTTGCTTGAGCGAACCGAACGGCATCACCTCGCTGATCGCCGAACCGTCCGGCCGTTTGCCGCTGCGCAGGGTCGCCATGAACAACTCGGGCGACGGGTAGCGCGGCATCACGCTGCCCTTGCCGGGCGTCAGGTTGGCGGTGGGCGGCCAGGCCGACGGCGCGCCGGGAATCGTGCCGCCAGCCAGTTGCGGGCCGTGGCAACCCATGCACGTATTGGCGAGATACGCGCCGTGGGCAGCCGAAATACCGGCCTCGACCGGTGCCGGGGGCGGCGCTGCGTGGTCGATTTTCTCCGCCGCGTCCTTGATCGCTCCCAGCGCGTACAGCGCCTTGACCCGCACCGGCAGCTTGATGACGGCGTGCACGCCGGGCGCCGGCGGCAATTGCGTCAGGTAGGCCAGCAGCGCCGCCATGTCGGCATCGCTGAGG
The DNA here is from genome assembly GCA_028291845.1 of Massilia sp. Classification (GTDB taxonomy): domain Bacteria; phylum Pseudomonadota; class Gammaproteobacteria; order Burkholderiales; family Burkholderiaceae_D; genus JAFCUW01. Next base: position 9,874 of record JAQGNM010000537.1, read on the forward strand.
CGGTTGTAGTCTTCGCTGGGCATGATCATCACCGGGGTGCCGTCCGGCTTGACGCCGTGGCGCACCGTGCGCACCCAGTCGGCGGCGCGGTAATGGCGGGTGACGCTGTTTTCGCCCGGACTGATGTTGGGCGACACCACCAGCATGGCGCCATCGCGCAACACGGTTTGGCCGGCACCGTTTGCGCCGTGGCAGTCGGCGCAGCCGCGGGTGTTGAACAGGTAGCGGCCGTGGCCGACGCGGGCCGGATCGGCCGCCACTTCGAGCTGCCGCGCCGGCACGGCCACCTGGCGCGCCAGCTTGCGCTCGCCCAGCAGCTTGCCGGCCAGCGCCAAGCCCAGACCCACGCACACCATCGTGATCAGTACATAAGATATCCGCCGCGCCCACTTTTTCATAGCCCGCCCTCCTGACGTCATTGCTCGAAAAATGTAGCATCCGCGGCTGTCGATGCGGTGCCGAATTGAGCAAACGAGCGGCATTTGGCCTGATGTCCGAGCTAGAAATTCGTTGCTGATCAAATGTGTCGAAATCGTTTCGAGACAAGGAGCCAAGCGCAGACAGGCCGAGGCCGGGCGCGCATTGGAGACGCAGTATCGGAGCGGTTCCCGGCATATTTATTCAACGAATTTCTAACTCGGGGCACTATACTGTGTTGTCGTTTTGGCGATGATGCGTGCGCCGATTCGGCCGCCGCTACGTTAGGATGCGTAAAACAACCCGGGAGTGCAGTTTCGTGGAATACAAGGATTACTACGCCAGTCTTGGCGTCGACAAGACGGCGTCGGCCGACGACATCAAAAAGGCGTACCGCAAACTGGTGCGCAAGTACCATCCCGATGTCAGCAAGCTGAAAGACGCCGACAGCAAGACCAAGGAAATCAACGAAGCCTACGGGGTGCTCGGTGACGCCGAAAAGCGTGCGGCCTACGACGAACTGGGCAGCGGAGCGCGTCCCGGCCAGGAGTTTCATCCGCCGCCGAACTGGGGCGGCGGCGGCTTCGGCGGCGCGGACATGGACAGCGACTTTTTTTCGGACCTGTTCGCCAACGTCGGCAGGCGCGGCGGCCGCGGCGGCGGCTTTCAAATGCGCGGCGAGGACATCCATGCGACCATCGGCATCGACCTGTACGACGCCTATCACGGCGCTACCCGCACCATCAGCATGCGGACGGCCAGCGGCGACAAATCGCTCGACGTCAAGATTCCCAAGGGCGTGCTGCCGGGCCAGCAACTGCGCCTGTCCGGCCAGGGCCACCCGGGCCGCGGCGGCGCGCCGAATGGCGACCTGTACCTGGAAATTACGATCAACCCCGACCGCCGCTACCGGGTCGAGGGCAGCGATGTCTACGAAACCGTGCCGGTGACGCCGTGGGAGGCGGCGCTGGGCGGCGCCATCAACGTGCCTACGCCGTCCGGCAACGTCGAAGTCAATGTGCCGCCGGGTTCGCAAACGGGACGCAAGCTGCGCCTGAAGGGCCGCGGCATTCCGGCGGCCACGCCGGGCGACCTGTATCTGGTGCTGGAGGTGGTATTGCCGCCCGCACGCGACGAAAATGCGCGCAAGCTGTATGAACAGATGGCCCGCGAGATGGCGTTCAATCCGCGCGAGCCGCACTGAGGCCGCAGCAAACGTACAACACGGAGCATAAAGCATGGGCAACAACCTACCACTGAGCGGGGTCCTGCTCGACGATGTCGCTTTGACCCTCGACGAACTGGCGCTGTCTTGCCAGGTCGAACCGGACTGGGTGATCCGCCACGTACGGGCCGGCGTGCTGGGCGACGACAGCAGTTTCGAGATCACCACCATCCGCTTTCGCAGCGGCGACCTGGTGCGCGCGCTGCGCCTGCGCAATATCGAGCAGGCGTTCGATGCCAACGAAGACATCGCCGCCCTGGTGCTCGACCTGGGCGATGAAATTCACCGCTTGCGCACCCGCTTGCGGGTGGTCGGCGGCGAATAGAGAAGTCCACCGGTGGCGGCCGTCCCGCCTAAAAGCTCATCGGCACGCGCAGCGACAGCGAGACGTCGGGCGTGTCGCGTGTCACCCCGGCGCCCACCGATACATTCAGGGTGCGCTTGGCGTTCAAGCGGTACGAGTAACCGATCAACAGGGTGCCCAGCTGGGTGCGCACCGCGCCCGGCACCGTCAGGCCGTTTTGTTTCATACGGCCAATCGAGCTGTGGTCGTAACCCAGGCTCAGTGACGCCTTGTCGTTGAGCGCCAGACCCATGCCGAAATTGAAGCCATACACATCGCCCGGCGCCAGTTCGCCCAGCGGATCGCGCTCGCCATTCAACACCAGCCGCGTCACGCCGCTGCGCTTGATGTTGTGCAGGTAGCTGAAGGTGCCGAAAAAAATCGCCGGGTCGGAGGGAAACAGCCAGGTCAGGCTCGGCTGCACCGAATAGAATCCGGAGCCGGTCGGCAAGTCCAGCGGCAGCCCGGTGCCGGTGACGTTTTCGCCCACGCAGCGGCGCAGGCAGTCGGTGACGACGTCGAAGGGATCGCGCCCGGTGCGGCTCTTGAAACGCAGGCCGCCGATAAAATACGGCATGTCGGCGCCGCCGTTGTTGAGCTGGTAGCGCGCCGCCAGTTCGACGTCGCCAAGCGCCTTGCCGGACGTGTCGAAGACGTTTTCCACCGCCGTGCCGGTGAAGATCTCGCGGCTGACCGTCGAGTCGGAGCGGTACACGTACGGCACCTTCAGTTCCACTTCGAGACGGTTGGTCAGACCGGTGCGCCCGGTCAGCGAAGCGGTGAAGGTGTTGCGTTTGACTTCGCGCACGTCGACCAGGCCGATCAGCAGCGCGGGAATGATGGTGTAGCCTACCAGCGCCACCCGGTTGCTCGAAGAGTAGCCGAATTGCAAGGCCGGTTCGAGGACGAATTTGCCTTTCTGGGTCAGCACGCCGGGCGCCTCGAACAGGGGAGCGATTTCGGGCGGACGGCTGTCGCGCTGCGGGGCCTGGCCGACCGGCTGCGGCGCTTGCTGCCCGGCGTCCGGACCGGTGCCGCGTTGAACGTCGAGCAGGGCCGCGCGCGCCGGCGCCGCCGCCAGGGCCGGCGCCGGCAGTGCCGGTGCGACCGGCTGCGCCGTTTGCGCCGTTTGCGCCATTTGCACCAACTGCGCCTTTTGCGCTTCAAGCTCGCCCTGCAGGCGCTCGACCAGCTGGCGCTGCACGTCGATCGTCTGTTGCATCTCGATCAGTCGCTGTTGCACCTGCTGCAGGTCGGCGCCGACCGCCCCATGATCGGCGGCGGCGGCGGCGCTGGCGCAAACGCCGGCCACGGCCAGGCCGATGGCGCTGCGCTGAAACACCGCGAAGACTGCTTTACTGCGCATGGTCTCTCCTTGTAATAATCTTCATGATGAATGTATTGACTAATGCACCGGGATCGCCCGGATGCCGGCGTCGCGCACGGCGCCGTTGAAATTGAGGTTTGTCATCAGCGATGCGCTGTTGACGTTGGCGTTGATGACGGTCTGGGTGCCGATGGTCTGGCCGTTCAGGGTGTTTTGCACATAGGTGCCGGGCACGCTCGGCAAGCCGGCGAAATTGCCGGCGCCGTTCTGTACCAGGCGGGCGCCGCCGATGGCGTCGCGCGCCTGCCTGGCTTCGTCAGCGCTGATGCTGGCGATGTTGGCGACATTAAAACTGCTTTGCGCCACCAGCTGGCCGTTGATCGACACCAGCCGTTCGATGCCGAGCGACATGGTCAAGCCTGAGGGCAAATCAAAGCCGCCGCGCTGCTGGTCGAGCGCCTGCGGGGCGATCTTGCGCCAGCCGGACGGCGCGCTGCAGCAGGCCACGTCGAAGCCGATAGCGCGCTCGGCCAGCGTTTGGGCGGAGGCGCCGTGGCCGGCGCCGCTCAGCATGACAAGCAGGGTCAGGTATTTCATCGGGTTTCCTTAAAACTTTAAAAATCGCCTGGGCCGAATTTCGGCAAGGTCAGCGCCGCCAGCGCGGTGGCGTCGAGCGCCTGGCCGAGCGGCGCGGCGGGCGCGGCGCGCCAGTCCGGCGCGCCGTTGAAGGCCACCGTGCCCTGGTAGCCATGTATAACGAACAGCAATTTGTTACGCCACAATTCGCGAAACCGCGCCACCGACACCGAGCGCGCGCCGGTGGCGGGGTCGCCCAGCAGCACGCGGCCGTCGGCGATTCCTTTGAGCACCACGAAGTGGTTGTAACCCTGGTCGGAGATCAGCACGATGGCGGGCAGCTTGGCCTCGACCAGTTTTTCCAGCGGTAACTCAAAACCGTCGGCATGAAAGCCCCGTTGCAGCAGAAAGCGCTGCATGTCGAGCAGCGAAAAACCCTGCTGGCGGATCTTTTGCTGATCGCCCTGCAGGAACATCGCTTCGAACACCAGCGCTTCGGTGACGGGGTAGTTGTAATGGTGGGTCAGCAAGGTGGCCAGCGCCGCCGAGCCGCAACTGAAATCATACTGCTGGCGCACGGTGGCGCCGAAGCGCATCTGCTTCCAGCTCTTGACGGACAGGCTGGCGCTGGTGCCGGAGGTCGGACTGAGGTCGATGGCGTGGCTGGCGCCGCCGCCGGCCATCAGCAAACTCAATAAGGCCAGTTGCGCCTTCACGTCAGCGCATCTGCAGGTTGATGACGGTGGCGTTCTGAATCAGCACGTTGGCGCCGGTATTCTGAATCACCATCGGCAGACCGCTCATGTTGGCGAACGAACCGTTGTCGATGACGTTGTTGCCGGTGACGACGTTACGCGCCGAATTGCCGGCCACGGTGGCATTCAGCGACGCTTGCGTGGTGTCGGTGTCGGCGCCGCCGCGCAGGCCGTCGAGCTTGTCGGATGCGGCCGCTTTCGGCCAGGCCGGTTCGACGGTTTTCCCGGCTGCGCCAGGCGCCGCGGCGGCCGTGCCCTGCGCCGCCGGCGTGGTTTGCGCCGCCGCCGGCGTGTTCAATGCCAGCGCGCCCAGCAGGCCGGCCAGCATCATGGTTGTCTTGTAGTGCATGGGATCTCCTTGCTCGGTAAAACAAACGCCGCGGCCTTGCGACAGCAAGGCCGCGGCGGGACTACTTAGCGGCCGACGTTCATGTTCGCCTGCACGTTGACGCTTTGCTGGATCAGCGAGGAAAAGCCGTTGTTCTGGCTGATTACCGAAATGCCCGCCGCCGACTGGGCGATGTTGCTCATGGTGTTGGACATGTCGAACACGCCGGTGCTGACGTTGTTGGTGCCGCCTGCACCGCCGCTGCCGTTGCCGCCGTTGCCGCCGGTGCCGGCTGCGGCGATGTTGGTGCCCCCGGCGCCGCCCATGCCGCCGGCGTTGTTGCCGCCGGTGCCGCCGTTGCCGCCGGTGCTAGAGCCGCCGTTGCCGCCGTTGCCGCCGTTGCCGGCCATGGCTTCGCCGGAAGCGGAGCTGCCGCCGCTGGCGTTGCCTGCCGTGGCGGTGCCGCTGGCGGCGCCGTTGCCGGCGGTGTTGCCAGCGGAGCCGGCCGCGCC
>JAQGNM010000563.1 GCA_028291845.1 Massilia sp.
AACTGCTCGTCACTCTTGCGTTGTCGTTCGTCACCGGCGCTGCCCTCGCCGGCCCGTTCGGTTCGCAATCCGTGCTGGTCGTCGAAGACGACACCGGCAAGGTCCTGATTGAAAAAAATGCCAACGCGATCGTGCCGATCGCCTCGCTGACCAAGCTGATGACCGCCATGGTCGTGCTCGACAAAAAGCAGGACCTCGACGAGCAGATTTCCATCGACAAGGTCGACGTCGACATGCTCAAGCACAGCACCTCGCGCGTGCCGGTGGGCGCCAGCATCGCCCGCCGCGACGTGCTGCAGCTGGCCTTGATGTCGTCCGATAACCGCGCCGCCGCCTCGCTGGGTCGCACCTATCCGGGCGGCACCGAAGCCTTCAAGGCTGCCGTCAAGGCCAAGATCGCCGCGCTGGGCATGACCCAGACCAGCATCGAAGAGCCGACCGGCCTGTCGCCGAACAACAAGTCGACCGCCGCCGACCTGGTCAAGATGGCGGTGGCCGCCTCGAACTACCCGGAAATCACCCGTATCACCACCGACGCCAAGGACATCATCAACATCAACGGCCGCGGCGTCGAGTACCACAACACCAACCGTTTCGTCGGCGCCAAGGGCTGGGACATCGGCCTGTCGAAAACCGGCTACACGCAGGAAGCGGGCCGCTGCCTGATCATGCGCATCAAGGCGGCCGGCAAGAACGCCACCCTGGTGCTGCTCAATGCCGGCGCTTCCTCCACGCGCGCCTTCGACGCCCTGTCGATCCGCCGCCTGATGGGCCATGAAGAGCCGGCCGCCCGCGCCAGCCGGGTCGCCCGCGCCCAGCCGCGCGAAGCGCGCGCCGTGAAAGTGTCGCTGCGCACGCGCGTGGCGCGTCAGCTCAAGCCGCGCGCGCGCCGCTAAGCGCCGCCAAGAGCCGCCAGTCGCGGTTAATCCAGTCCGTCAGATCCGTGCCAGCATGGCCCGCAGCCCGCTGGCGCGCTGCGTCTTGCGGGCGATCGCTTCGGCCAGCACGGCGCCGTTCGGCGTGACCAGGGTAAAGCGCTCGCGCGCCCGCGTGATCCCCGTATAAATCAGCTCGCGCGCCAGCATGGCGCCGCCCGCCTTGGGCAGCACCATCACCGTGTGGCTGAACTCCGACCCCTGCGACTTGTGCACCGTCATGGCGAACGCCGTCTCGACGTGGCGCAGGCGGGTGGCCAGCACGCTCCTGACCTGGTCGCCCTCCAGAAAATACACGCGCAGGGACCCGGGCCGCCCCGGGTCGACCAGGGTCACGCCGATGTCGCCGTTGTAGACCCGGGTGCCGTAGTCGTTGCGGGTGACCATGACGGGGCGCCCGGCGTACCATTCGGCGCCCTTGCGGATCAGGCGCGCCGCTTCCAGGCGCTGCTCGATGGCGCCGTTCAGTCCCGCCACGCCCCACTCGCCTTCGCGCACCGCGCACAACAAGCGGAACTGTTCGAAGGCGCGCAGCACGGCGAGCGGCTCGCCGCCGTCGCGCGCCACTTCCAGGTAGGCGCGGTAGCCGTCGACGGCCAGCTGCAGCAGCGGTCCCTGCTGGGCGTGCTCGATCCAGCCGACGCTGCCGCCGGCGCGCAGCACCTGTTCGGCGGCACCGGCGTCGCCCTGGTTGACCGCCAGCGCCAGCGCGCCGATGGGACCGCTGAAGCGGTGGCTGTGGCGCAGCATGACGGTTTGCTGGGCCAGCGCGCCGGCCGCGCCCAGGTATTGCGGCGGCAGCGCCTGGCCGGACGCCGCCAGCGCGTACTGCGCCGTCTCGCCGTCGTAGCCGCCCTGCTCCGCGTGCTGGCACAAGTCGCCCAGCACCGCGCCCGCTTCGACCGACGACAACTGGTCCTTGTCGCCCAACAGCACCAGGGTGGCGCTTGGGGGCAGCGCGTCGAGCAGCGCCGCCATCATCTCCAGGTGCACCATCGAAGCCTCGTCGACGATCAGCACATCGACATCGAGCGGATTGGCGCGGTGGTGGGCAAAGTGACGGGTGTCGGGGCGCGCCCCCAATAAACTGTGCAAGGTGCGCGCCGGTCCGATCAGCGCCGTCCGGGCGCGCAGATCGAAGCCGGCCTCGCCTTCCACCCTCCCGGCCAGTTCCTGCAGCGCCTTGTCGATCGATTGTTTCAAACGCGCGGCGGCCTTGCCGGTGGGCGCGGCCAGGGCGATGCGCAGCGGCTGGTCGGCGGCGCCGGAAAGCAGCAAGGCCAGCAGGCGCGCCACCGTGTAGGTCTTGCCGGTGCCGGGACCGCCGGTGATGATGGCGACGTCGCCGCGCACGGCGATGGCGCAGGCCAGGCGCTGCCAGTCGGGGCCGTCGGTGCCGGCACCGGGCCCGAATAATTTCGCCAGCCAGCCATGCACCTGGCCGGCATCGAGCGGGCGGCGCTGCCTGGCGCGCGTACCGATGGCCGCCGCCACCACCGTTTCGTCGCGCCAGTAACGGCGCAGGTACAGGCGCTCGCCATCGAGCACCAGCGGCTGGTCGTAATCGAGTTCGCCCGCTTGCCAGACCTGGCCGGCCGCGCCCAGCAGCGCCAGCCAGCTTTTGGCGTTTTTCGGCAGCGGCGCCGCAGCCGCCGCCAGCGGCGCCCACTGCTCGCGCGTCCAGCCCATCAGCGCGCACGGATCGTGCGCCAGCTGGTCGACCATCAGGCAGCTGTGGCCGCGCCCCTCCAGCTCGGACAGCAGCACGCAGGCCAGCATCAGCGGCCGCTGGTCAGCAACCGCTCGGTCCGCGCGGCTTGTTTCGGCCGCACCGACAAAGCGGGCAAACGCGCCCGACAGGCGGCGCAGCGCGCCCTGTTCGGTCAACAGCGCCACTTCGCGCCAGAAATCGGCCATACCCCCGCTCGTAACTACGCTCATGCCTCGGTCTCCATGCCCAACAGGGCGTCGATGCCGTCGAGCAGGACCAGGTCCGGCTCGATCAGGTAGCAGCCGTGGGTGGCGGGATTGGCGATCCCGCGCAGGAACAGGAACACGGCGCCGCCGAGCTGGCGCGCCGGCTGGTAGGCCGCGCCCAGCCGGCTCTTCAAGAGGCGGTGCAGGGCCAGCATGTAGATGGCGCCCTGGATGTCGTAGCGGTGCGCCGCCATCCCCTGCGCCATGGCGGCGCGGGTGTAGGCCTTGTCGTTGCCGCCCAGCGCATTCGATTTGTAGTCGAGCACCCAGTAGCGCCCCTGGTGCTCGAATACCAGGTCGGCAAAGCCCTTGAGCATGCCGTGCAGCTGGCGCTGCGGCAGCTGCGGACGGGCGACGCCGCCGAGCAGGCGCGCGCCGCACAGGCGATCGAGTTCGCCGGCGTCCAGGTGGTCGCTGGGGAACCAGAACTCCATCTCCGGCAGCACGCCCTGCAGATCGGCCAGCGCCGCGTTCAGGGGCGGCAAGCTGGTGGTGACGACCAGGCGCAGCCAGGCGATGGCGTCCTGCTGGCGATTGCCCCAGCCGGCGCGCTCGATGCGCGCGGCCAGCCGGCTATCGAAATTGGCCGCGTGGACGCAGTGAAAACCCTCCTGCGCCATCCACTCGAGCTGCTCGTGCAGAAAGTTACCGGGCACCGAGCCGCGCGGAAAGCGGTGCCACGGGACGTCGTCGATGCGGGCCGGCGCCGCCGTCGGCGCGTCCCCTGGCGCCGCCCCATCGCCTTGCGCCGGCTCCTCCAGCAGGGTTTCTTCCTGCGCCCGCATCGGCGCCGCACTGGTCTGGCGGCTGAGCGAGGTGAACGAGCCGACCGACCAGTTGCGTTCGAAGCGGCCGGTAAATTGCGCGGCCGGGCGCAGCGGCGCCTGCACGTCCGCGCGCGCCAGCGGCGTCACGGTGTCGGCGGCGGCGTCGAGCGGCAGCAGGTGGATCGGATGCTGGCCGCCGCGCTGGGCGTGCGACTGGCGCAGCTGGCGCAGCTGATCCAGGCGCGCGCCGATCTGGGCGGCGCCGATCTTCTCGCCGCCCCCCAGCAGATAGCCGAACGCCGATTCGTGCAGGCGGTTTTCGCCGGCCTTGCGGGCGGCGATCGCCGCCACGCCCAGCCACAGGAAGTGGCGCGCGCGGGTGAGCGCCACGTACAGCAGGCGCAAGTCCTCTTCGAGGCGGGCGCGGTCGACCAGCGCCATCGCCTCGTCGGTGAGGCTCAGGTCGAGCCGCCGTTCGCCATTGTCGGCGGTGTACTCGAAAAAGCTGCGGCTACGACGGTTGGTGGCGCGCGCGCTGACGGCGAACGGCAGGTAGACCAGCGGATACTCCAACCCTTTCGACTTGTGCACGGTAACCACTTTGACCAGCGCGGCGTCCGACTCGAGGCGCAGGATGCGCTCGTCGCCGCCCTCGCCGTGCCCGGCCAGGCTGGCCTCCACCTGCTCGGCGAACCAGCGGATCAGGGCCTGCTCGCCATCGAGGCCGCGGCTGGCCGACTGCAGCAACTCGGCCAGGTGCAGCAGATTGGTCAGTTTGCGCTCGCCGCCCGGCTGCGCCAGCAGCAGCGGCGGCAGGCCGAGGTCGTGGATGAACCTGCGTAGCATCGCCAGCACGCCCTGCCGCTGCCAGATGGCGTGCAGCGCTTTGAGTTGCTCGATGCGCTGCTCCCACGCCAGCTCGTCGGCCGCCATGCGGGCCAGCTCCGTCAAGGGCAGCGCGGCGGTGCGGGTGGCGAAGGCGGCCCGCGCCAGCGCGCCGTCGAGCGGATTGGCTACCGCGTGCAGCCAGCGCAGCATGTCGGCCGCTTCCACGCTGTCGACGACGGAATCCTGGTCTGACAAATAGACGCTCTTGATCCGGCGCGCCACCAGCGCGCGGCGCACGGCGGCGGCCTCGCGGCGGTCGCGCACCAGGATGGCGATGTCGGCCGGCGCCAGCCGCTTGAAGGCGCCGTCCTTTTCGAAGCCGACGCCTGGATCGTTCAACAGGCCGACGATATGCTCGGCGCAGTGGCTGGCGAACAGGCTGCGGTATTGCTCGGCCGCCAGGCCGTCGTGGTCGGTGGTGGCGATCGCCAGCGCCTGATAGGGGCCGGCCACGCCGACCAGTGTTTCGCTCTGCCCGGCGGCGCCGACTTCATCGAACGGCAAAGGATTTTCGCCATCCTTTCTGAAGCGGAAAGCGCCGCTGGCAAAGCCGGCGTGGCTGCCGTCGGCATGGCCTTCGGCGTGCAGGAACAGCTGGTTGACGGCGTCGACCAGGGCGGCGGTGGAGCGGTAATTGGTGCCCAGCTTGTAGTGGCGGCCGGCGGTGGCGCTGCGCGCGGCCAGGTAGCTGTGGATGTCGGCGCCGCGAAAGCCGTAGATCGACTGCTTCGGATCGCCGATCAGGAACAGGCCCTGCGCCGGATCGTTGGCCGCCACGCCGTACAGCAAGTCGAACAGCGCGTACTGGTCGGGCGAGGTGTCCTGGAACTCGTCGACCATCGCCACCGGATACTGCTGGACGATGCGCTCGCGCAGGGCCGCGCCGTTGGGGCCTTCCAGCGCGCTTTTCAGGCGCAGCAGCAGGTCGGCGAAACCGAACTGGCCGCGCTGCGCCTTCAATTGCGCCATGCGGCGGGCGATGCTGGCGCTGGCGTGGCCGATGATGGCGTGGCCGACCGGCTCGAGTGCCGCCAATGCGGCCTGCAAGGTCTCGGTGGCGTCGAAGCAGCTCGGGGCC
>JAQGNM010000208.1 GCA_028291845.1 Massilia sp.
GCCGCAGCATGCCCGGCGGTCTTGCTGTACCCCTGGCGCGTCCTGCACCAGCGCGGCCAGCACGACGTCGTCGGCGTGATCCTGTTCCAGCGGCACGGGCGAGACCACCACTTCGCGCACGGCGAAGCGGTTGCGGATGGCGTTGCGGTAGGCCACCGGCTTGCCGTCCTCGAGCGACAGGCGCAGCATGGCGTTGACGACGTCGACGAAGGCCGGTGCGACGTCGGGCGCCGCCACCAGGGCGCGCAGCACCAGGGCGCGCAGGTAGGCGCCGACGTCGTGCAGCACCAGGGCGTCGTCGCGCAGCTGGGGATCGCGCTCGATGGCGAACAGATCGGCGAGGATGTCGTAGATGGCGCCGGTGAACACCTGGGAAATGGCGTGCACCTCGCTGCCCGCCTCGGTCATGGTCAGGTCGTTGTCGGCATTGCGCAAGCCGGTGGCGCCGCCCAGCGCCAGGCCGAATTGCTCGGCGATGTCGGCAAGAAAAGTTTTGTCGTGCAGCCTGGCCTTGGTCTGGGCGATCACCGCCTCGCACTGGTCCAGTTGCGACAAGGCTAAAAAAATCGCCGTCAGGTCGCCGAACGACTCGTGCAGGCCGCCCGTTTGCGGCGGATTGTCCGCTTCCAGCCAGGCCGGCTTCAAACCGTCGAGCACGGCGTGGCCGGTTTCGTGCGAGACGATGTCGAAGGAGCGGCAGGTATAGACCCGTGACCCGTCCTGGTCGGAGAGAAAATGGCCGAATTTCAGGCAGCACTGGGCGCGGCTATAGAAGGCGTTCATCACGTTCGGCAAGCCGTAGGCGAACACTTGCAGCGGAGCGGTGTCGACGCTGGTGTTCCATTGCCAGGGCAGGGGCATCGGGTCGCCCGCCGCCGACAGTGCGCGCTGGTACATGGTCAAGGTCTGGCGCACCACGGCGAAGGCGTGCACGGCGTCGAACTGGGGGGTGTCGGCGGTGGTGACGAAGTCGCCGAAGGCGTTCGGGCTGACCGGGGCGATGGCCGGATCGTTTGAAACGATGCGGGCGTCGCGCGGGCCGTCCAGCACCAGGCCGGGCAAAAAGGCCTTGCGGGTGCCGATTTCAGCCACCGAGGGGTCCTGCTTCCACATCAGCACGCGTGCGCCGAAGGCGAACTGCAGCGGCACCGGCGGGGCGACGTCGGGCGCCCGCTGTTGCCCCGGACCCAGGCTGTCGGGCATTCCCGGTTCGTTCAGCAGCTGGGCCGCCTTGCGGTGGGCGCGCCAGGCGGCGGTCGGCACCGGCACCGGCACCGCGGCGGCGCGCTTGTCATCTTCATATTCGCTAGCTGTATCGCGCGTGTCCATCTTGCTGCTCCTCAAGCATCCATTGCCAAGGGGAATGATCGCGCCGGTCGCGCCGCCGCCGCTTGAGACTCATCAATTCAATGCGCTTCGATTAAAATAGATGCCGTTTATTCCACAAAGGCAGCATTCCATGGCAGACATCCATATCGTTCAAGCCCACTCGCTGAGCCAGGAACAGGCGCGACAAGCGGCCGAGAACGTCGCCGGCAAGCTGGCGCGCGACTATCAGCTCGCCTGCGTGTGGGAAGGCGACACCTTGCGCTTTCAACGCAGCGGGGTGACGGGAGAATTGGTGTTGTCGGACGGCCGCGCCGAAATCGACGTGCGGCTGGGGTTTTTGATGGGGGCGTTCGCGCCGGTCATCGAGGCCAAGCTGGCCTCGAGCATGAAAAAAGTGTTTGCCGCATAAATTCCGCATAAAAAATGGCGCCCGCAGGCGCCATGCAATCAGCAGCAAGGAAGCCTAGGCGTCCTTCAGCTCCTCGATCAAGTCGATGTATTGCTGCATCGCCTCATCCTTCGACGTACCCTTCAAACCATCCCAGGCATCGAACTTGGCGCGGCCGACCATGTCGGTAAAGCCAGGGCGCTCGCCTGTGGCGTCGCCGCTCGACGCTTGCTTGTACAGACCGTAAATCTTCAGCAAGGTCATATTGTCCGGACGCTCCGGCAGGTTTTTCGAGTCGGCCTGGGCCTGGGCGAATTGTTCAGCTAAGCTCATGGCGGCTCCTTATACGCCCAGCAGTTCGACGTCGAAAATCAGGGTCGCGTTCGGCGGGATCGCGCCGCCGGCGCCGCGCGCGCCGTAGCCGAGGTTGGCAGGGATGGTCAGACGGCGCAGGCCGCCGATCTTCATGCCTTGCACGCCTTCATCCCAACCGCGGATGACCTGGCCGCCGCCCAGCGAAAAGCGGAATGGATCGTTGCGGTCCTTGCTCGAATCGAACTTGTTGCCCTTGCTGCCGTCGTCGTTGCGCAGCCAGCCGGTGTAGTGAACGGTGACGTGCTGACCGGCTTTCGCTTCGGCGCCTTCGCCGGTGGTGATGTCTTCGTATTGCAGACCCGAATCAGTGGTAATCGTGGACATGGTGTCGTTCTTTCATGGTCAAGTTGATCGGCGATTGTAGTGCAAGACCAAATAAAGCGCCAACGGTGCGCTTGTCACTCCGGCATCGCCGGACTTTTCCCTGTTGCGCCATAGCGCCGATTGTCGCACCGGGGCCGTTGAGGCGCGAGATTTCCACGTAGAATATACATTTTGGCCCTCCACGAGCGAAATCCCTCCATGCTGCGCTGTTTCAACCGGCTGTCTTCGTCCTTACTGTGTGCGCTCGCATTGGCGGCTAGCCTGGCCCCGGCTGCCGCTTATGCCAATGTCGTCGTCGTGCTCAACTCGCGCGACGCCACCATCAAGCTGCTCGACCAGCAGAGTTTTGCTGAAGTGGCAACCATCCCGGTCGGCAAGGAGCCGCATCACCTGATGGCCACGCCCGACAACAAATCGGTGATCGTCGCCAGCTCGGTGGGCAATGAATTGATCTTTCTCGATCCGGTCTCCGGCAAGGTGCAGCGCACCCTGAAGGATGTGCTCGATCCTTACCAGATCGGCTTCTCGCCCGATCAAAAATGGTTCGTCAGCGCCTCGCTGCGCCTGGACCGGGTCGACATCTACAAGTACGACGGCACCAACTTGACCCTCAACAAGCGCATTCCGCTGGGCAAGCTGCCGAGCCACATGGCGTTCAATAAAGCCAGCGATACTGTGTTCATCACTCGCCAGGGCAGCGACCAGGTCAGCGCCATCGACCTGAACACGCAAACGGTCAAATGGACCGTGCCGGTGGGCAAACTGCCGGCAGGCATCGCCATGACGCCGGACGACAAATATCTGCTGGTCGGCATCATGGGCGCCGATTACGTCGAGGTGATCGACTGGCGCACGCAAAAAACGGTCAAGCGCATCAAGGCGGGCGACGGCGCCCACAATTTCCGCTCGCTGGGCGACAAGCGCCATACCTTCGTGTCGAACCGGGTGTCGAACACCATCAATATCATCGACCAGGTGACCCTGGAAAACGTCGGCACCATCAACGTGCCGGGCGGTCCTGACTGCATGGAGCTGACCAAGGATGGCAAGACGCTGTGGGTGACTTTGCGATGGATCAAGAAGGTGGCGGTGATCGACGTCGCCACCCGCAAGGTGGTCAAGCTGATCCCCGTCGGCCGTTCCCCGCACGGCGTGTTTTTCGCGGATTCGGCTGCGCGGCTGTGAAACTGAACCTGCTGCTTGCCGCCGCTGCGCTGGCAGCAGCCGCCCCCGCCGATGCGGCCAAGGCAGCCGACAGCGCCTGCCGCGGCACCATCTATCTCACCTTCGACACCGGCAGCCAGTCGCAGGCCGAATTGATCGCGGCGACCCTGAACAAGCACCAGGTCAAGGCGACGTTTTTTCTGGCCAACGAAAAGACCACACGCGGCGACTGGTCGCTCGACCCGTCCTGGGCGGCGTTCTGGAAAGCCCGGGTGGCCGAGGGCCACGCCTTCGGCAGCCACACCTTCGACCACGTGTACTACAAGGGCGACGGCGCCGACGGCAGCATCAAGGTCAAGCCGCAATTCGGCGAACTGGCCGGCCGCAACCTCACCTGGACGCCGGCAGAGTATTGCAGCGAAATCAAGCGGGTCGATGGCCGTTTCCGCCAGCTGACCGGGCGCGGCCTCGATCCGATCTGGCGCGCACCGGGCGGCAAGATTTCGCCGCGCACGGTCGCTGCCGGCAAGGCCTGCGGCTATACCCACTTCGGCTGGAGCCCCGCCGGATTTTCCGGCGATGAAACCTCCAGCGTAGCGTTTCCGAATGCCGTGCTGCTGAAAAAATCGCTGGCGAACTTGCGCGATGGCGATATCTTTTTGGCGCACATGGGCATCTGGTCGAGAAAAGATCCGTGGGCGCCGGCCAATCTGGAACCCTTGATTGTCGGTCTTCAGCACAAGCAGCTGTGTTTCGCTACACTGCGTGAGCATCCTGATTTTAAAAGAACGCCATGATCCACGCCGTGATTCAGTACCTTGTCGATCTGTTCGGCTCCGTCCAGGGCTGGCTGTTCGAACATGCGGTCGAACCATTTATTTTCTTCAGCGGCCTCGGCGCGTACACCGAGGAAGCCTTCGAGGGCACCGAGTGGTTCTTGATCGGCATGGTCGAACTGGCCGCGCTGTACCTCGTGCTGCGCCCGCTCGAAGCGCTGCTGCCGGTGCACGCTTTTCATGACAAGCGCTCGCGCCTGAACGATTTTATCTACACCCTGGTGCACCGCCTCGGCCTGTTTCCGATCGCCATATTTTTCACGCTCGATCCGCTGATGGACCATGTGGCCGGGCTGCTGCGCCTGGAAGGCGTGCATCCGTTTAACCTCGAATCGCTGCTGCCGGCCATGCCGCCGCTCGCCAGTTTCCTGCTGTACCTGGTGGTGCTCGATTTCTGCGATTACTGGTTCCACCGCGCCCAGCATCATTTCGGCTGGTGGTGGGGTTTGCACAGCCTGCACCATAGCCAGCGCGACATGAATTTATGGAGCGACAACCGCAACCACCTGCTCGACGATCTTCTGCGCGACATCATGATGGCGGTGGTGGCGTTGGCGATCGGCGTGCCGCCCGGCCAGTTCGTGCTGCTGGTGTCGGTCTCGCGGATTGTCCAGAGTTTGCAGCATGCCAATGTGCGCATGCATTTCGGCGCGATCGGCGAACGCCTCATGGTGTCGCCGCGGTTTCACCGCACCCACCATGCGATCGGCATCGGCCACGAGTCGAAAGGCAAAGGCACCCTGGGCGGCTGCAATTTCGGTGTGCTGCTGCCGCTGTGGGATCTGTTGTTCCGCACAGCGCGCTTCGAATCGGGCTATGCCGAAACCGGCGTGCGCGATCAGCTCGAGCGGGTCGATGCCAGCGGCGCCGTCGTCGCCGGGCGCAATTACGGCCGCGGCTTCTGGCAGCAGCAGTGGTACGGCCTCAAGCGCATGGTCGAATTCTCCCGCCGCCGCGCCCGCTGATGCGCGCCGTTCTCGACGCCTACGGGCGCGCGCTCGCCGCGCAGTTCTCCGGCCGCATGCTGTTGCTGTCGGTCATGCCGACCTTGGTGGCGGTGGCCTTGTGGGCACTGCTGCTGTACCTTGGTTTTCAGCCGCTGCTCGATATGGTGCAGTCGCTGTTCGCCGAGCATGGCGGGTTCGCCGCCAGTTCCGGCATGCTGGCGATGTTCGGCATGGGCATGCTGAAAACCGTGGCGGTGCCGCTGGTATCGATGCTGCTGCTGCTGCCCCTGATGATCGTCACTTCCCTGCTGTTCATGGGCGTGGCCGCCATGCCCGCGGTGGGGCGCCATGTCGAAGGCAAGCTGAGCGGCCGGCTCGGTCCGCTGGACAAGCGCCAGGGCGGCAGCCTGGCTGGCAGCCTGGCCACCAGCCTGGGCGCGCTGGCGATTTTTGTGGTGCTGTGGCTGCTCAGCCTGCCGCTGTACCTGTTTCCGCCGGTGGCCCTGGTCGCCCAGGTGCTGCTGTGGGGCTGGCTGACGGCGCGCGTGATGTCGTACGACGCGCTGGCCGCCTACGCCAGCGTGGACGAGCGGCGCGAACTGCAGCGCCGCCATCGCACCGCGCTGCTGGCGATCGGCATGGTGTCCGGCGTGGCCGGCGCGCTGCCCGGCCTGGCGTGGATCGGCGGCGCCATCGTCTCGGTGCTGCTGTTTCCGTTTTTGGCGATGTTGTCGATCTGGCTGTACGTGGTTATTTTTATCTTTACCGGTTTGTGGTTTCAGTATTATTTGCTGGACGCCCTGTACGCCCTGCGGCAAGAAGCCGTGGCCGCCGCCGTTGTCGATTCGGCCAGTATTTCACCCCCGCCGCACTGAGCCGCCAATGCCGCCGCGGCAGCCTGAAAAGTTGCCTTCATATGCATTCGATAACGCCTGGCGCCCTCATCGCTATAGGCGACGTTGTTTTTTTGCGAAAAAAAACTGGAGCGCGGCTTTTTGTCGTCGGGGGCCACGTTTGAACTGCGTCGATGTGGTGGAATGGTAGTCGCGCGAGCGCATCAATCGAACCGGGATCGCCAGGTTCGCCTGCAGCGGCTCAGCGTGTGCTGGCCGGCCCATGCAAGGATGGCGGAGGGCCGCCCGTCAAGTCGCAGGCAAGTCGCGGAACGTTAGAATCACATTGGTAAGCCATCATGGAAAGTCAGACACAAACACCTCAGCAAGCCGGCGCCCGCAAAGGCCGCAAACGTACCGGCGACGGCCTCGTTGTCGCCGCTGCCGCCAGGTCGGCCGAGCGCACGGAACCGAGCTTCGATGCCGCGCCAGAGCAGGCCGACATGGACTTCGGCGCACGCATCGATAGTGCCGACGACGCTGTCGCGCTGGCGCCGGCGCAGGTTGCCGCGCCTGAAGTGCAGCAGGCGCCGCTGAAATTGCCACCCGAGTTGCCACCGGAGTCGCCACCCGAGCCGCCGCCGCAGTTGCCGCCCGAGCCACCCGCCCAAGGCGTCGGCGCGCCCGAGCAACTGCCGCCGAAAAAGCGCCGCAGCCGTCTCAAGCCTGCCCTGGTCCTGCTGTTATTGATGCTGTTGTCGCTGGCCGGCTGGTGGGCGGTGGACGAATCGCGCACCTCGGCGATGCAGGCGAAATTTTTCTCCGAAATGGCCCGTAAGATTTCCTGGAAAGTCGAACCGGGTCCGAGCAATGCCATCCGTTATCCGTCCGACAGCCCGTACGACGAGCGCCTCGGCTACGCCAATCTGCCCGACTACCTGGCCAAGCTGAAAACCTACGATTACGTCGTCACCGCGCAAGCGCGCATGTCGCCGAAGATGGTGGAACTGGCCGACATGGGGGTGTTTTCGACCTACCGCGAAAAAACCCGCGTGGGCCTCGACATCACCGATGAAAAGCAGCAGCCGATTTTCAGCGCGCGCTTCCCGGAACGCGTGTACGACAATTTCGCCGCCACGCCGATGCCCTTGATCGCCAGCCTGCTGTTCATCGAGAACCGCGAGCTGCTCGACAGCACCTATCCAAAACGCAATCCGGCGGTCGAGTGGGATCGTTTCAGCAAGGCCGTGTTCGACAAATCGGTGCACACCGTCACCGGCGGCGACAAGCGCGTCTCCGGCGGCAGCACCCTGGCCACCCAGATCGAGAAATACCGCCACTCGCCTGACGGGCGCACCAATTCGCTCAAGGACAAGCTGCGCCAGATGTACTCGGCGACCCTGCGCGCCTACCAGGGCGGCGAGGACACCACCAATGCGCGCCGCCAGATCGTGATCGATTACATCAACACGGTGCCGCTGTCGGCCAAGCTCGGCTACGGCGAAGTCAACGGCATCGGCGACGGCATGTGGGTCTGGTACGGCCGCGATTTCGCCAGCGTCAACAAGGCATTGAAGGGCGCCATCGATACCGCCGACGATGCGCTGGTCTACAAGGAAGCGCTGAGCCTGTTCATCGCCCAGCGCCGCCCGGCGCACTACCTCGGGGCCGGCGCCAACGACCTGGAAGAGTTGACCAACACCCACTTGCGCGTGCTGGCCAACGCCGGCGTCATCACGCCGCAATTGCGCGACCTGGCAGCCAAGCAAAAGCTGCATCCGGCCTCCGGCACCGGCGTCGCGCCGCCGGCCGCCAACAGTTTTACCACCCGCAAGGCGGCCAACGCCGTGCGTACCCACCTGGCAGGCTTGCTGGGCGACTCGCGCCTGTACAACCTCGACCGGCTCGATCTCAGCGTCGCCAGCACCTTGAATGCGCAAGCGCAAAAGGCCGTCACCGAGCGCCTGCGCAGCCTGCGCGACACCGAAACGGCGACCGCCGCCGGCTTGACCGGCAAGGGAATGCTGGGCAACGGTAATCCGGCCAACGTGGTCTACAGTTTTACCCTGATCGAAAAGGGAGCGACCGCCAACTACCTGCGCGTGCAGACCGACAACTACGACCAGCCGCTCGACATCAACGAGGGCGCCAAGCTCGACCTCGGTTCGACCGCCAAGCTGCGCACCCTGGTGTCCTACCTCGACATCGTCGATCAGCTGCACAGGCGTTTCGAGCCGATGTCGGTCGCCGAACTGAAAAAAGTGGTGCCGGACCCGAAAGACCGCATGAGCTTGTGGGGCCAGGAGTATTTCCTGACCTTGAAAAGCGGCGCCGACCGCGGTTTGCGGCCGATGCTCGATGCCGCCATGGACCGCAAGTATTCGGCCAACCCGGGCGAAGGCTTCTTCACCGGCGGCGGCATGCACCACTTCGGCAACTTCAGTAAACTCGACGATTCGCGCATCCTCACCGTGCACCAGGCGCTGCAGAATTCGACCAACCTGGTGTTCGTGCGCCTGATGCGCGACGTCGTGCGTTACTACATGTTCCAGTTGCCCGGTTCGTCCGCGGCGCTGCTGGCCGATGCCGACGATCCGCGCCGCGCCGAATACCTGGCCCGCTTTGCCGATCGCGAGGGAAAAGAGTTCCTCAGCCGTTTTTATAACAAGTACAAGGGCAAGTCGCCGGCCGACGCCGAAAAAGTGCTGCTGGCCAGCTTCCGCCCGACCGCTTCGCGGCTGTCGGCGGTGGCCCGCACCGTCATGCCGCAACAGACCCTGGCGCAATTCAGCACGTTTATAACAGCCAACCTGCCGTCGGCCAACGAGCTGCCGCCGGAGCGCCTGCCGAAGCTGTACGACCAGTACGCGCCTGCCAATATGTCGCTGGCCGACCGCGGCTACGTGTCCTCTTTGCACCCGCTCGAATTGTGGGTGGTGGGCTACCTGCGCACGCATCAGAATGCGGGCTGGAAGGAAGTGGCCGACGCCAGCGTCAAGGAACGCCAGGAAGTGTATTCGTGGCTGTTTTCCACCCACCGCAAGCATGCCCAGGACAGCCGCATCGCCGGCCTGCTGGAAGTGGAAGCCTTCCTTAAAATCCACGCCCAGTGGAAAAAGATGGGCTACCCGTTCGACTCTCTGGTGCCGTCCTACGCCACCACCCTGGGCGCCTCGGCCGACCGTCCGGCCGCGCTGGCTGAAATGATGGGCATCATCGTCAACGGCGGCTTGCGCAAGCCGGTGCAGAAGATCGACTCGCTGCACTTTGCCGCCGGCACCCCCTACGAAACCATCGTTCAGCACGCCAAGAACGACAAGTTCGAACAAGTGATCTCGCCGGAAGTGGCGAGAACCGCCGCCGACGCCATCCGCGAGGTGGTGGCGGTCGGCACCGCCAAGCGCGTCAAATCGGCATTTGTCGGCGCCGACGGCAATATCATCCTGGTCGGCGGCAAGACCGGCACGGGCGACCAGCGTTTCGACGTCTACGGCGCCGGCGGCCGCCTGATCGAATCGCGTTTTGTGAACCGTTCGGCGACGTTTGTCTTCAACATCGGCGAACGTTTCTTCGGCAGCATGACCGCCTACGTGCACGGCCCCGACGCCGCCCACTACGATTTCACCAGCGCCTTGCCGGTGCAACTGCTGGTCTCGCTGGCGCCATCCTTGATGCCGATGATCGATCCCGAGGCGGCGGCCAAGATGAAGATCGCGGCGCAAGAAGCCGAGAAG
Source organism: Massilia sp. (assembly GCA_028291845.1). GTDB lineage: Bacteria > Pseudomonadota > Gammaproteobacteria > Burkholderiales > Burkholderiaceae_D > JAFCUW01. The sequence continues at coordinate 9,931 of JAQGNM010000208.1, forward strand.
GCCAAGGCGGAGGCTGCCGCAGCCGCCTTGCTGGCGCCGCCGAAGGAGCCGCAAGCAACGGCAGCCGCGGCCCCTGTCGTGAAAAAAGCGGCCCCTGAGGAAGCGCCAGCGGTAGTCAAAAAACCGGCGGCAGTGAAACCACCGGCCGGGGAGGGCGTGCCTGTGGTGGTCAAGAAGAAATCGGTCGACGAGCCCAATGCGCTTGCCAAGGATGTGGTGGCGAAAAAGCCGTCGAAGAAAATGACCGACGAGGAACTCGCCGCCTGGAACAAGGCGGAGAAGAAAGCTGCCGAGAAGAAGGCAGCGGACAAGAAGGCAGCTGACAAGAAGGCAGCTGACAAGAAGCCAGTGGACAACAAGGCCGACGGCAAGAAGCCGGCCGACAAGGCCAAGGACGCCGACAGCAAGCCGGCGGCTGACAAGAAGGCGGTGAAGCCCGCTCCGCGTCCGCAAGAGTTGTTCTGACGCCTGAGGAGGCTGCCAGCCGGCCTGGCGTCAAATGCTCGATCCGAGGCACAATGTGCTTCCTAACACACATGGGACAGGCATCGAGTGCCAGTCCCCCTTGAATGAAACCACGCCGCCTGATCTCGCGCATCCGTAAGTTCACCCAGTTTTCCCTGCGCGACCTGCTCGCCACGGCCGGGCCGACCATTGTATTGGTGGCCGGCCTGTGTGCGCTCGCATATGTGATCGTCGATCCGGCGCCGCCGCGGCAGGTGCGGCTGGCCACCGGCCAGGAAAACAGCGCCTACGAAGAGTTCGGCAAAAAGTATGCGGCGCAATTGGCCAAGGACAATATCAAGGTCACCTTGGTGCGCTCGCCCGGTTCGCAAGACAATCTGCAGCAACTGCAGGAGGGCAAGGTCGATGTCGCCTTCGTGCAGAGCGGCTCGACCAACGAAGCCGAGGCCGAGCGCAAAGGCCTGGTGTCGCTCGGCAGCCTGTTCACCGAGCCGGTCTGGCTGTTTTTGCGCGAAGACGTCAAGGCCACCCAGCTCACCGAGCTGAAGGGTTTGAAGATCAACCTGGGGCCGGAAGGCACGGGAGTGCCGAAACTGTTTCGCCAGGTGCTGTCCCTGAACGGCGTCGGGCCCGCCGACTTGAGCATCGGCGCATTGGAAAACACCCCCGCCACCGTCGAATTGCTGGCCGGGCGCATCGACGGCCTGGTGTTTTCCTCCGGCCCGGACGCCTTGCTGGTACAAATGCTGCTGCAAACGCCCGGCATCAAGCTGGTCAATTTCGACCAGGCCGAGGCCTATGCGCGGCGTTTGCCTTTTCTCGAACACGTGGTACTGCCGCGCGGCATCGTCGACCTCGGCCGCGATTTGCCACCGCGCGACTATCACTTGATCGCGCCGACCGCCACCCTGGTGGCCAGGAGCGACCTGCATCCGGCGTTGATCGAGCTGTTCGTGCAAGCCGCCGGCGAAATCCACGGCGGCGCCGGCTGGTTTCAGCGGCAAGGCCAGTTCCCGTCCAGCCAGTACACCGAGATTCCCGTCTCGCGCGAAGCGGCCAAATATTACAAGGACGGCCCACCGCTGTTGCAGAGATACATGCCGTTCTGGGTCGCCAACCTGTTCGACCGCCTGTGGGTGGTGGTGGTCGCGCTGGCGGCCCTGATCCTGCCGTTTTCCAAGGTGGTGCCGCCGCTGTACGTGTGGCGCATCAAGTCGCGCCTGTACCGCTGGTATGGGCAACTGCGGGTGGTCGAACAAACCCTCGACGAGGCCGCGCCTGAAGAGCGCGCCGCCGTCTGCGCCAGTTTATTGAAACGCCTCGACGATATCGAGGAGCGGGTGAACCACATGTCGATCCCGATCGCCTTTGCCGACAACCTGTATGGCTTGCGCAGCCACATCAATTTTGTGCGGCAGCGGATCAATGCCGCCTTAAAGGCGGCCCAGCCGGCTTAGGGTAGCCCTCAGCCGCCGATCCACGGCAAGCCCGCCTTGCACCAGCCGCCGACTTGCTTGCGGTGGCCCTCGGCGTCCTTGTCGCCTTCAAAGCCTTCCAGGATGTCGAAGGCGTTCTCGTAGCCATAGTCGGTGGCCAGTTTGGCGGCATGGCGCGAGCGCACCCCGGAGCGGCACAGGAACAGCAACACGTCCTCCTTGGCGGCGATCTCTCCCAGTTGCTCGATGAACTGCGGATTGACCACGCCGCTGGGCCAGCTGGTCCATTCGATCGCCATGTGCTGGCCCGGCGGCAGGGCGACCTGGCCGACCCAGTGGCGCTCGGCATTGGTGCGCACGTCGATCAGCTTGGCGCCCGGCTGCTGCGCCAGCAGGGCCCAGGCTTCCGGCGGCGTGACGGCGCCCGCATACGGTTGGTCTTGGCCGCGCGAGCGGGCGATGGCAAGGAGCTGGTCGGCGTTCGGCATGGTTGTTCCTGGGGTGGCGTCAATAATCAATCGATGCCTTGATTATAAGACGCAAGTGCGCTGCCACGCTTTTGGGCGTGCCGCACCGCGCTGGTGCCGATAACAATAAATGCACCATAATGGTGCATTTATTTGGTGCATTTAGTTGGCGCGGCGCTGAAACGAGGCCTGCATTTGCCTGCAAATGTTCCCCACCGATTCCCGATCCGGCTGGCATGGTTTCTGCTAAGATTGTATTGCGTTTGCGCCGCTGCTGTTCTGGGCTGGCGCACCCCTTATTTTATTTAGGAGATTTTGAATGGCAAAGACCGCCGCAGAAGTGTTGAAGATGGCCGAAGAGCATGAAGTCAAGTTTGTCGACTTCCGTTTTGCTGATACCCGCGGTAAAGAACAGCACGTTACCGTGCCGGTTTCGCACTTCGATATCGACAAATTCGAATCCGGCCACGCCTTCGACGGCTCCTCGATCGCCGGCTGGAAGGGCATCGAAGCATCGGACATGATCCTGATGCCGGACCCGAACACCGCCAATATCGACCCGTTCATGGAAGAAACCACCCTGTTCATGCAGTGCGACGTCATCGAACCGTCGGACGGCAAGGGTTACGACCGCGACCCGCGCTCGATCGCCAAGCGCGCCGAAGCGTATCTGAAATCGTCCGGCCACGGCGACACCGCATTCTTCGGTCCTGAGCCGGAATTCTTCATTTTTGACTCGGTGCGCTGGAAAGTCGACATGTCGGGCTGCTTCGTCAAGATCGACTCGGACGAAGCGTCCTGGTCGACCGACGCCAAAACCGAAGGCGGCAACAGCGGCCACCGTCCGACCGTCAAGGGCGGCTACTTCCCGGTGCCGCCAGTCGACTCGTTCCAGGACATGCGCTCGGAAATGTGCCTGATCCTCGAAGAGCTCGGCATCCCGGTCGAAGTGCACCACCACGAAGTGGCCGGCGCCGGCCAGAATGAAATCGGCACCAGGTTCTCGACCCTGGTCGAGCGCGCCGACTGGACCCAGAACCTGAAATATGTGGTGTGGAACGTCGCCCACAGCTACGGCAAGACGGCCACCTTCATGCCGAAACCGATCGTTGGCGACAACGGTTCGGGCATGCACGTGCACCAGTCGATCTGGAAAGACGGCAAGAACCTGTTTGCCGGCGACGGCTATGCCGGCCTGTCGGAAACCGCGCTGTTTTATATCGGCGGCATCATCAAGCACGCCAAGGCCCTGAACGCCATCACCAACCCGGGCACCAACTCGTACAAACGCCTGGTGCCGGGTTTCGAGGCTCCAGTGAAACTGGCGTACTCGGCGCGTAACCGTTCGGCATCGATCCGCATTCCGCACGTCGCCAATCCAAAAGGCCGCCGTATCGAAACGCGTTTCCCTGATCCGCTGGCCAACGTCTACCTGTGCTTTGCCGCGCTGCTGATGGCCGGTCTCGACGGTATCGCCAACAAGATCCACCCGGGCGAAGCGGCCACCAAAGATCTGTACCATCTGCCACCTGAGGAAGATGCACTGATCCCGACGGTATGCTCGTCGCTGGAAGAAGCGCTCGACGCCCTCAACAAGGACCGCGAGTTCCTCACCCGCGGCGGCGTGTTCAGCGATTCCATGATCGATGCCTACATCGAACTGAAAATGCAGGATGTCCAGCGCATGCGCATGACGACCCACCCGGCCGAATTCGACATGTACTACTCGCTGTAATCCGCAATAAGCAAGACAGCAACATCGTTATCGCGATGCTAAAAGACGTGATCTTGCAGCTATCGAATCGGTAAATCGTTTGTAAATGAGTTGTAAAAGAACTGTAAAAAGCGCGGGGAAAGCGACAGCTTTCACCGCGCTTTTTTGCATTTCGGGTATATTCGGGCTGACTCCATTTCATGCGCGCACCACGTGCTTTACCATCGATGACGTTTATGACAAGCCTGCATACCATTGCCGCCAGCGTGGCCTTGTTGCTCGCCGGCGCGGCCCATGCCGACACCATCATCTACAAATGCGTGGACGCCGACGGCCGCATCGAATTCACCGATTCCGCCCGCCGCAATTGCAAGGCGCTCGATCTTCCCAGCACGATTCCGGCGCCGGCCAAAGCCAAAAGCGCGCCGGTCGCCGGCGCCGCGCGCGCGGCCGGTCCTGCCGCCGCTGCCACCGCCCCCGCTGATTTCCCGAAGATCAGCAGCTACCAGCAAAAAAACCGCGACGACGAACGCCGCGACATCCTCAACGAAGAACTGCGCAGCGAGGAGAAAAAGCTGGCCGAGATGCGCCGCGAATTCAACGGCGGCGAGCCCGAACGCCAGGGCAACGAGCGCAACTACGCCAAGTACCAGGAGCGGGTGATCCTCATGAGGGACAGCATCGCCCGCGCCGAAAAGAACGTCGACGCCTTGAAACGTGAAATCGCCAACATCAGATAAAGCCCCCATACAATGCCTCTCACTCCCGCCGCGCTGACGGCCACCGCGGCGCGCCTGGCCGGCCTGGAACTGCTGGCCTCGGCCGTCCTGCTGGTCGATGCAGACTACAATATCCGCTATGCCAACCCGGCCGCCGAACACCTGCTCGACAATTCGGCGCGGGTGCTGGTGCGCAGCAATCTGTGCCAGCTGTTCATGAATGCCGAGGAATTGCAAAAGTTGTGCAGCCAGGCGCTGGCGCACCAGTACACCGACCTGCGCCAGGACCTGACGCTGGAGCGGGCCGCGCGCGATCCCTTGCAAGTGCATTCGATCGTCAGCGCGATCGGCAACGACGAGGTGATCGTCGAACTGCGCGAAATTGTCCAGCAACTCAAGCTGGACCGCGAGGAGCGCATTCTCGACCAGAGCCAGGTCAACAAGGAGCTGATCCGCAACCTGGCCCACGAAATCAAGAACCCGCTCGGCGGCATTCGGGGCGCGGCCCAGTTGCTGCAGATGGAAGTCGAGTCGCGTGACCTGATCGAGTACACCCAGGTCATCATTCATGAAGCCGATCGTCTGCAAACGCTGGTCGACCGGTTGCTGTCGCAGCATCGCCGGCCGCATGTGGTGGGCGACGTCAACATCCATGAAGTGTGCGAGCGGGTTCGCTCGGTGATCCTTGCGGAGTTTCCGCGTGACCTGCACATCGAGCGTGATTTCGACGTCTCCATTCCCGAGTTTCGTGGCGATCGCGAACAGCTG
>JAQGNM010000582.1 GCA_028291845.1 Massilia sp.
TTATTTGACCACCGTGGGCCGCGTGCAAACGCCGACCTTGTCGATCGTCGTCGAGCGTGAAGAAAAAATCAAAAAATTCGTCCCGCGCGACTATTGGGAAGTGCGCGCCGAGTTCGTCTGCGCCGCCGGCGTCTACGAAGGCCGCTGGCTCGACCAGGCCTTCAAAAAGGACGAGAACGATCCCGAGAAGCGCCCCGAGCGCCTGTGGAGCAAGATCGCCGCCGACACCATCGCCATGGCCTGCAAGGGCCGCCAGGGCAACGTCACCGAGGAAAGCAAGCCGACCACATCGATGGCGCCGGCGCTGTTCGATCTGACCAGTCTGCAGCGCGAAGCCAACGGCCGCTTCGGTTTTTCGGCCAAGAACACGCTCGGCCTGGCGCAAGCACTGTACGAAAAGCACAAGGTGCTGACCTACCCGCGTACCGATTCGCGCCATTTGCCGGAAGACTACATCGACACGGTGAAAGACACGATGCGCGTGCTGGCGGAGAACAACAATTACCACCAGTTCGCCAAGCAAATCACGGACAAGGGCTGGATCAAGCCGAACAAGCGGATTTTCGACAACACCAAGATTTCCGATCACTTCGCCATCATCCCTACCAACGTCGCGCCGAAAAATCTGTCGGAACCCGAACAGAAACTGTACGACTTGGTCACCCGCCGCTTCATGGCGATTTTCTTCCCGGCTGCCGAGTTCCAGGTCACCACGCGCTTCACCGAAGTGTCGGGGCACCAGTTCAAGACCGAGGGCAAGGTGATGACCAACCCGGGCTGGCTGGCGATTTACGGCCGCGAAGCGTCCACCGAGATTGATAAGGAAGGCAATGCCAACGGCAACCTGGTGCCGGTCGCAAAAGGTGAAAAAGTCCATACTGAAACAGTCACCGCCAACGCCCTGGTCACCAAACCGCCGGCGCGCTATACCGAAGCGACCCTGCTGTCGGCCATGGAAGGCGCCGGTAAATTGATCGACGACGACGAGTTGCGCGACGCCATGGCCGGCAAGGGCCTGGGCACGCCGGCGACGCGCGCCGCCATCATCGAAGGTTTGTTGGGCGAGCGCTACCTGTTGCGCGAAGGTCGCGAACTGATGCCGACTGCCAAGGCGTCCCAGCTGATGACCTTGTTGCGCGGCCTCGGCGTCAACGAACTGACGGCGCCCGAGCTGACCGGCGAGTGGGAGTACAAGCTGTCGCAGATGGAAAAGGGCAAGATCTCGCGCGAGGAATTCATGCTCGAGATCGAGAAGATGACCCAAATCATCGTCAAGCGCGCCAAGGAATACAACAACGACACCATTCCGGGCGAGTATGCGACCTTGAAAACGCCGTGCCCGAATTGCGCCGGCGTGGTCAAGGAAAACTACCGCCGGTTTGCCTGCACCAAGTGCGACTTCAACATGAGCAAGACGCCGGGCAGCCTCCAGTTTGAAATTCCTGAAGTCGAGCAATTGCTGGCCGAGCGCACCATCGGGCCGATGCAAGGTTTCCGCTCGAAAATGGGCCGCCCGTTCGCTGCCATTCTCCGCATCGTGCGCGATGAAGACATCAACAATTTCAAGTTGGAATTCGATTTCGGCCAGAACGACGAGGAAGGCGAGAACGGCGAGGGGGTTGATTTCACCGGCCAGACCGCGCTCGGTCCATGCCCGAAATGCAACGGCGGCGTGTTTGAAATGGGCCTGGCCTATGTGTGCGAGCACAGCGTGGCAAAGCCGAAGACGTGCGACTTCCGCAGCGGCCGCATCATCCTGCAGCAGGAAATCCTGCCCGAGCAGATGGCCAAGCTCCTCAACGACGGCAAGACCGACCTGCTGCCCGGCTTCGTATCGCAGCGCACGCGCCGCCCGTTCAAGGCCTTCCTGGTCAAAGGCAAGGACGGCAAAATCAGCTTCGAGTTCGAGGAACGCAAGGTCAAACCGGGCGCCAAAGTAAAAGCGGCGCCGGTGGCCGATCCCGACGACGGGGCCGATGGCGCCGTGCCCGCCAAAAAGGCGGCCGCGAAAAAAACGGTAGCGGCGAAAAAGCCGGCGGCCAGGAAAGCCGCCACCAAGACCGTGGCGGCAAAGAAAGCCGCGGTCAAAAAGCCGGCAGCCAAGCGCGCCGCGGCTGCCAAGTAAGCGTACGAAGAATCAAAAAACCGCCGCCGGCCTGTATGGCCCGCGGCGGTTTTTTTATTAATACGATTCTGTAGACGGTACGCTTATTCGTCGCGCAGCCGAAACGCGTCGGCGCGCGCCTGCTTGCCGTTGGTCGAGTGAATCAGCATGCTGACGCCGACCAGGTTGTCGGCGTACACATTGGCCAGGCGGTCGATCATCGCCGCCAGCGGCGCCGCCGGGGCGTAGCGCACCCTGCCGGCGGCACCGGGGGCGGGCGCGGTCACGCCGGCGGCGCGCAACTGCGCCATCAAATCGCCGGCGGCGCCCTCGTCGAGGTACAAGCCGGCCGCCAGCGCTGCCGCATCGAAGGCCACGGGACCGGCGCCGCGCATCAGCAACAGCGCTTCCAGGTAGGGCACCGAGGGAATCGCCAGCAGGACGAAGCGGCGCACGTCGTCGGGAATGGCCGCCCTCATGGCCGGCCTGATCGCCGCCGGCGCGCGGCGGCGCAACCGCTGTGCAACCGCGGCGGGGGCAGGGCCGGGATGCGGGATGAATCAGTCATCGGTAACGTTGGTGTAGTGAACTGAGCCAATTATACATTTGAACAAACGCTCTTAGCGAAATTTACACGGCAACAGGACCAGCAGGCATAAAAAAAGCGCCTGTTCAAGGCGCTGTTTTTATTTGTCGACATAACGGTGTGCGGTGCTCCGCGTGCGGCAAGGGCGCGCCAATGCGCGGCCGGCTCAACCGCTGTGTTCAACCATCTCGTGTTGCAGGCTTACTCTTCCCAATTTTTTTCCAGGGCGCGAATGGCCGCTTCGCCATTGCGGATCGCCTTGACGCGGTGCACGATTTCGTTGCGCCATGCTTCTTCGGCATCGTCGTCTTCGACGCCGCCATGTACTTCGAGAAGCAGGATGCGCAGCAAATCACGCTTTTCCTCGCTGCTGAGCTGCTTGAGTTGAGCTGCTATTGCATCGACAAGTGCCGTCATATTTCTCCCTGATGTTTTTATTTTTTAAATACTTTCTCTAGTTTAACGCATTTCAATGTCGATGAGGTTGTCGGCAGGTTTACGATCGATCAATTTGTTGTCCGGATCAATGCCTGCCCTGGCTGGCCTGGCGGCCACTGTCATGGTGACGGCGATGTCCTTGCCGGTGACCAGGCGGCGCTCGCGCACCAGCGGGTTGCCGTCCTTGTCGTCGACGCCGAATTCGATCATGTCGCGCAAGGCCACTTCGTGTTCCTCGCCCAGTCCGCCGGCGCGCAATTTCGACACGCTGGCGCTGACGGTCACCTCGTAGCGGCCGTCGGGCAGGCGGGTGGCGCGGGCGGCCGTGGCGCGGTTTTCATACAAGACGATGTTGTCGAATAAATCGTCGACCACGTAGGCCAGCGCCGGCCCGGCCGCCTGCCGCAGCGGCGTGGTGAGGTCGGTGACGTTCGGATACGGCGCCGCGCCGAAGGCGTGCTCGACCAGCAACTGGTGCAGTACGCCATTGACCTTGGCCTCTCCCAGCAGATCCTGCAGCAGATACATGGCCAGGCTGCCCTTGCGGTAGTGGATGTATTTCTGGTCTTCGTTCTCGGCCAGCGGCAACTCGCGGCGCGGTTCCTGCGAGCGCCCGCTCAGGTAGCGGTCGAGGTCGTAACGCAGGAAGCGGCGCATCTTGCCTGGCCCGACCGCCTGCTTCATCACCATCAGGGCGGTGTACTCGGCCAGCGTTTCCGACAACACCGTGCTGCCGCGCACGTCGGCGCCGACGATCTGGTGGCCCCACCACTGGTGCGCCACTTCATGGGCCGTCACGTACAGGGGATAGTCGATGTCTTTCGGATTCTTGTCGTCGACCTTGGCGATGAAACCGGCGCTTTCCGAAAACGGGATGGTGTTCGGGTAGGACTGGGCAAACTGCGCGTAACGGGGAAATTCAACGATGCGCAATACCTTATGTTGATAGGGGCTGTAATTGGTCGCCGCGTAATCGAGCGCCATGCGCGCGCCCTTGACGATGCGGTCGAGGTTGAAATCGTGGCCCGGGTGGTAATACAGGTCGATCGTCACGTCCTGCCATCTTTCATGACGGACCTCGTAGCGGGCCGATTGCACGCCATAGAAATTGAGCATCGGCTTGTCCATCTTGTAATGGAAATAGCGGCGCCCACCCCTGATCCACTCTTGCTCGAGGGTGCCGGGGGCGATGGCGATCTGCTCGGGGCTGGTGCTGACGATGGCGTCGAAATTGATCCAGTCGGCGTCGTTGGCAATGTAGCTGCTGGCTGCGCCGCGCGGGTCGGTGGCGGCCAGCATCGGCGCGCGCGGGGGCAGCTTGTGGCGTTTGCGGTCGCGCTCGTCGCGCAATTCAGCCTGCGGCTGGTAGCCGATGCGCGGCAGCACGTCATTGTTGAAAAAAGTGCCGTTGGCCACCACCGGGGTGTCCAGGCCGAAGCCGAGGATGCCCTGCGGCGCCGTGGCCAGGTCGAATTCGATCGCCATGCGCTGACCGGGCGCCAGCGCCTGGTTCAGGCGCCAGGCGTAGATGCCGCGTTCCTTGTCGGCCACCACCACCCGCCCGCCCGGCGACAGTTTGAAACTGGCGCTGCTGGTGGGAACCTGGTGGATGACGATGTCGGCGATCGGCCGGCCGCTGCGGTTTTCCAGTTGATAGGCGCCGCGCACGCGCAGCGTCCGCCGTTCCGGCACCAGGTCGACCTGCAAATGAACGTCGAGAATGCGCGGCTGCGGCAGGGCGGCAAACGGTTTGTAGCGGCGTTCGTATTCGGCGCGCACTTCATCCTTGCGCCAGGCGGTCTGGTAATCGTTGGCGATGTGCAGGTTGTAGTACAGCAGCGATCCGGTGCCGACGAACAGCGCCAGGCCCAGGCCGAAGGCGGCCATCACCGGCAGGCTCAGATGGCGGCGCGCCAGTTGCAGGCGGCTGCCCGCTTCGGCATTGTTCCCGCGCGGCCAGAACACCACCGCCAGCACCATCAGCATCAGCGCCGCGCCCGCCCAGTACAGCTCGAACCAGCGCTCGCGCGCCAGGTAATGGCCGTAGCCGTTCATGGCTGAATAGATGAAATCGGGCGAAGTGCCGTACAGCAGCATCGGATGGTCGAGCCCGAACGTGCCGAAGGTGAGGGTGGCCGCGTAGTACAGGATCATGGCGAAGTAGGCCATGAACTTGTGGTTGATCAGCACCTGCAGCGAAATCGCCAGCACCGCCAGCAGGGCGTACTGGGGCAGTTTGATGAGAAACAGCGTCTGCAGGTACAAGCCCGGCTCGATGGCGAAATATCCTTTGAAGACCTGGATCAATATGCCGCACAGCATCGCCAGCGCCAGCATCAGCGCCTGCAGGGCGATCAGCGCCAGCGTTTTGCTGACCAGCGGCAGCCAGTTCGGCACCGGCATGGCGTCGAGCATCTGCGCCATCCGCGCCTCGCGCTCGCGCCAGATCAGTTCGCCCGCGTAGAAGGTGGTGATCACCAGCATGATCAGCCCATAGCCCTCGTTGATCACTTCCAGGATCTGGTAGGTGACCGGGTAGGTGGTGGTGCCGTACACCGAGCCCATGTTGATGGCGCTGGCCACCAGCACCAGCACGCCGGCCAGGGCGATCACGGCAAAATAAATGTTCTTGAACGACTCGCGCAGGTTCAGCCAGGTCGATTTGAGCAGCAGCAAGGCCATGCCGCGATGCGAGAAATCCGGCGTTTCGCGGGTGTCGACGGCTGCGTGCGAGAGAATCGGCGCGATGCCGTCGGCATCGGCGCCCTCGGCGCGGCGGGCGGCGCGGCTGTCGACGGTGCCGATGAAGTGAAAGCGCCAGTAGCCGAGCAGCAGCACGATCAGGGCAAAGCCGGCCCAGATCACCCGGTTGAGCAGGTACACGCCTTCGAAGCCGATGGCGCGGCTGTTTTTTTCGCTGATGGTCCAGTATTCGGTCAGCCGCACCAGCGAGGTGGTGCCGAACGGGTCGATCAGCGCCGCCAGGGTTTTGTAGTCGAGGTCGCGCGCCAGCGAGGGGGCGACAATGTAGCCGATCATCATCACCACGCTGGCGACGTACACCGGCAGCATGCGGCGGGTCAGCGCCGCCAGGGTGAAAAACAAGCCGCCGAAAATGAACAGGTTCGGCAGCAGGGTGAACACGTACGGCCGCAGGTACAGGCCGGGACTGGCCGGGCCGATGCGGTCGGGCTCGATGCCGGGCAGATAGGTGCCCAGCCAGGCGCCCAGCACGATGCTGGAAAACACCACGGCAAGGGTCAGATAGGCGCCGAAAAAGCGCCCGAATACATAGGCGTATTTGGGAATCGGCGCACTGAAGAAGAAATGGTGCATGTCGTATTCAAAATCCTGCTGCACCGAGCGGCCCATGATGGCGGCCATCACCACCACCCCCAGGCAGCCCAGCCAGGACACGGTGAATTCGACCGAACGGGGGGCGTTGATCCACACCTTGCCGCCGAACGACACCATGGCTTCCTTGAACACCCCGCCG
>JAQGNM010000599.1 GCA_028291845.1 Massilia sp.
ATGCGCAGCACCTGGGCGTCGTCGGCCAATACGCGCGCCAGTTCCTGCTGCAGTTCGGACGCCAGGCTGTCGAGCATGGGCGTCAAGCGCGCGTGGATGCGGCGGTCCGCCCACATCAGCTTTTCGGCCAGCGGCGACAGCACCGTGCCCTGCCCGCGCACCTTGTACACCAGCTCCGCGCCGAACTGGGTGGAGAACTGCTGCAGCAAGCCCCAGGCGTGGCGGTACGACATGCCGCGCGCGCTGGCGGCCTTGCTGATCGAACCCAACTGGCTCACCGCCAGCAGCAATTCGAGCAGCGCCGGCAAGGCCGTCGGCGCTCCGGCGGCATCGCGCAAAATCCAGTCAGGGCGGATTTCCACCTTCATCATATGCAAAATCCTTCATATTGAATGCGATCGTAAGCGGTGCTACTCTCGCCGAATTACCCTACATACCGCCTTTATATATGTTTTAGAGAACATATGCAACGCGGACCGGAGACAAGATGAACGCACCAGACACCACCACCCTCAGCCCCGCCATCGGCGAGATTCTGCAGCTGCACGCCCACCACGGCCATCTCGGGCAGGACCAGCTGCTGCCCGTGCTGCACGCGATCCAGGACCGTATCGGATTCATACCGCCGGAGTCGGTGGAGGAACTGGCGCAAAGTTTCAACGTCTCGCGCGCTGAAGTGCACGGCGTGATCACTTTTTATCATTACTTCAAGACCTCGCCGCCGGCGCGCTGCACGGTGCAGATCTGCCGCGCCGAAGCCTGCCAGAGCATGGGCGGCGACGCCCTGCTGGCGCACGCCGAGCAAGGCCTCGGTTGCGCCCTGCACGCGCACACGCTCGATAACGCCTTTGCGCTCGAACCGGTGTACTGCCTGGGCCACTGCGCCACGGCGCCGGCCATCATGATCAACGACGCGGTACACGCCAAAGTGACCCCGGCCCGTTTCGACAAACTGATCGGTAAAATCAAGGAAGCAGCATGAGCGTTCGTATCTACGTCCCCGCCGATTCGGCAGCACTGGCGCTGGGCGCCGACGATGTGGCGAGCGCCATCGCCCGCGAAGCGGCCCTGCGCGGCGTCGCCATCGAACTGATTCGTAACGGCACCCGCGGCCTGCTGTACCTGGAGCCGCTGGTGGAAGTCGAGACCGCCGCTGGACGGGTCGGTTTTGGTAATGTCGATGAAAGCGATGTCGCTGCCCTGTTCGACGCCGGTTTTCAGAATGGCGAAGCGACCCACCCGCTCTCGCTCGGGCTGGCCGACCAGATCCCCTATCTGGCCAGGCAGACCCGCCTGACCTTTGCCCGCAGCGGCATCACCGATCCGCTGTCGCTCGCCGACTACCAGGCACACGGCGGCTACCGCGGCCTGCAAAAGGCGCTCACCATGACCCCGGCCGATATCGTCGCCACCGTCACCGCCTCCGGCCTGCGCGGCCGCGGCGGCGCCGCATTCCCGACCGGGATCAAATGGAACACGGTGCTGCGCGCGCAGGGATCGCAAAAATACATCGTCTGTAACGCCGACGAGGGAGATTCCGGCACCTTCGCCGACCGCATCGTCATGGAAAGCGATCCTTTTGTGCTGATCGAGGGGATGACCATCGCCGGGCTGGCGGTCGGCGCCACCCATGGTTTCATCTACGTGCGCAGCGAGTACCCCCATTCCATCGCCGCCCTTAACCACGCCATCGGCACCGCCACCCGCGCCGGCCTGCTGGGGCTTGATGTGGCCGGCAGCGGCCGCGCCTTCATCCTCGAAGTGAGAAAGGGCGCCGGCGCCTACATCTGCGGCGAAGAGACCGCACTGCTGGAAAGCATCGAGGGCAAGCGCGGCGTGGTGCGTGCGAAACCGCCGCTGCCGGCGCTGGCAGGCCTGTTCGGCCAGCCGACCGTGATCAACAACGTGCTCTCGCTGGCGTCCGTCCCCATCATTCTCGACAAGGGCGCGCAGTTCTATCAAGACTTCGGCATGGGACGCTCGCGCGGCACCCTGCCCGTCCAGTTGGCGGGCAACATCAAGAACGGCGGCCTGATCGAGCTGGCGTTCGGCGCCACCTTGCGCGAGATCCTGTACGACTACGGCGGCGGCAGCGCCAGCGGCCGGCCCATCAAGGCGGTGCAGGTGGGCGGCCCGCTCGGCGCCTATTTGCCGGAATCGCAGTGGGACACGCCGCTCGACTACGAAGCGTTCGCATCCCTGTGGGCGGTGTTGGGACACGGCGGCATCGTGGTGCACGACGACAGCGCCGACATGGCCAAGCTGGCCCGCTACGCGATGGAATTCTGCGCCGTCGAATCGTGCGGCAAATGCACGCCCTGCCGCATCGGCTCCACCCGCGGCGTCGAAGTGATCGACAAGATCCGACAAGGCACCGAGCGCCCCCAGCAAGTGATTTTGCTGCGCTCCCTGTGCGACACCATGCTCAACGGTTCGCTGTGCGCGATGGGCGGCATGACGCCGTACCCCGTGCTGTCGGCCCTGAACCATTATCCCGAAGACTTCGGCCAGAGTGCCGTCGATACCCGCGCAGCCTAGGAGATTATTATCATGATCGAAACCATCATCACCCGCGATTTCGGCACCCCGGCCAAACAGATCACCCTGGCCACCGAAATGATCACGCTGACCATCGACGGCTACCAGGTGACTGTCCCGGCGGGCACTTCTCTGATGCGCGCCGCCGCCGAAAACGCCATCAACATCCCGAAATTGTGCGCCACCGACAGCCTCGAGC
>JAQGNM010000013.1 GCA_028291845.1 Massilia sp.
CGTGGCGCTCGCAGATGTGCCTGCGCGCCACTGAATAAATCAAACGCTCAAGCGCCGAATGCCCCATCGATCGTATGCATCGCCCCCGTCACGAACCCTGCTTCCGGCCCGGCCAGCCAGGCCACCATGCCCGCCACCTCGTCGGCGCTGCCGTGTCGCTTGATCGCCATGAAGCTGTGCATCAGGTCCTTCATCGGGCCGTCCGCCGGGTTGGCGTCGGTGTCGATCGGTCCCGGCTGCACAACATTGATGGTGATGCCGCGCGGGCCGAAATCGCGGGCCAGTCCGCGCGCCAGGCCTTGCAGTGCGGATTTGCTCAACGCATACGAGGCCATGCCGGGCAGGGGCATGCGGTCGCCATTTACCGAACCGATCACGATGATGCGCCCGCCTGCCGGCATCTGGCGCGCCGCTTCCACCGAGGCGTGATACGGCGCGTGGACATTGATGCGCAACAGGCGGTCGACCGCGTCGGGGTCCTGCTCGAGCGCGTCGCCAAAAATGGCGATGCCGGAATTGACCACCAATATGTCCAAGGGACCGCTGTCGCGCACCCGGGCGATGACGGCGTCGCGGTCGGCGCTGTCGGTCAAAAAAGCGGTGCTGCCGGTTTCCGCGGCGACCAGCTGCGCCGCTTCCGGCGAGCCCGAGTACGTAAATGCGACTTTGGCGCCGTCGGCGGCAAAGCGCCGTACGATCGCCGCGCCGATACCCCGGCTGCCGCCCAACACCAGCACCGATTTGTTGGTGAAATCCGTCATGACCACTCCTTTTTGATTAATGTAGTGAATGCTACAATAAGCCCCGTCTCCGCTGTCAAGCCTTTTTGTAATCATGACTACAAATATATCTTCCACGCGCGGCCGGCCGCGCCGGTTCAACCCGGGTGAGGCGGTCGCCACCGCGCAGCGCCTGTTTCACGAAAAGGGCTATGACGCCCTGAGCGTTGCCGATTTGACCAAGGCCATGGGTATCAATCCGCCCAGCTTTTATGCCGCATTCGGCAGCAAGGCCGGGCTGTACGCGCGCATCCTCGATCGTTACGCCGTCACTGGCGCGATTCCCTTGGCGGATATCCTGGACGCGCAGCGGCCCTTGGCCGAGTCGCTCGCCGAGGTGCTGATGGAAGCGGCGCGGCGCTACGCCTCTGACGCCGGCGCCAGCGGTTGCATGGTGCTGGAGGGAACGCGCTGCAATGACCCGGAGGCGCGTGACGCCGCCACCGGATTTCACATTGCCGCGCAAGACTTTATTCGACAGCGTATCGCCGAGCGCTATCCGCAGCAGGCGGACCGGCTGGCCGATTTTGTCTGCACCACCATGGCCGGACTGT
Organism: Massilia sp.; assembly: GCA_028291845.1. Taxonomy (GTDB): domain Bacteria; phylum Pseudomonadota; class Gammaproteobacteria; order Burkholderiales; family Burkholderiaceae_D; genus JAFCUW01. Next base: position 1,334 of record JAQGNM010000013.1, read on the forward strand.
CGGCCAGCGCCCGCCATGGGCACAGCCTGGAGCGGCTTTTGGCCACCGCGCAACTGGCCGGCGCGGCGCTTTCGCAAGCTCTGCCTGACTGAACTTCAACGCCCGGCGGGCAAACGACGTATCAGTCTCGCCTTTATGCAGTGCCGTGCTGCACAATTTTGTGATTTTCCGAGAAAGGCGCCATGTTCATCCGCCAACTTAAATATCTTGTCACCTTGGCCGAGGTCGGCCACTTTTCGCGCGCGGCGGAGGCTTGCCACGTGTCGCAGCCGGCGTTGTCGAGCGCGATCCGCAAGCTGGAAAAGGAACTCGATCTGCAACTGGTGCGCCGCGGGCGCAACTATGAGGGGATGACCGAGGCGGGACTGCGGGTGGTGGGCTGGGCGCAGCACCTGCTGTCGAGCTACGAGGCGATGCGGCAGGAATCCGACAAGGCGCACGCGCGCCTGGAGGGCACCTTGCGCATCGGCGCCATTCCGACGGCGATGCCGGTGGTGCCGTACCTGACCGCGCCGTGCCAGGAGGCGTATGGCGGCATCGACATCACCTTGCTGTCGCTGCCGTCTGATGAAATCGTCAGGCGGCTCGACAGCTATGACCTCGACCTCGGCGTGACATTTCTCGACGACCGCGCGCTGGGCGGTTTTCAGCTGCACCCACTGTTTGCGGAGCGTTACGTGATGGTGGCGCGCGACGCCGCGCTATTAAAAGGGCGCAGCACCCTGACGTGGGCGGAGGCGGCCGAACTGCCGCTGTGCCTGCTCACGGCGAACATGCAAAGCCGGCAGTTCATCGACGCCGCCTTTCGCAGCGCCGGCAAGCGCCCGCGCGTGCAACTGGAGACCGATTCGATCTTCGCCCTGTACGCGCAAATCCGCTTCAGCGACCTGTGCGCCATCATCCCGCACAGCGTGCTGAGCCTGGTCGAGCTGCGCCAGGAGCTGACGGTGGTGCCGATCACGCCGGAAATGTCACGCGAGATCGGCCTGGTGCTGCGCCGCCAGGACCCGCACCCGCCGATCACGGCGGCGGTGCTGGCGATGATTCTACAAATGCCGCTACAAGCGCGTTTCGATGGTTTGATAAGCGCCATCTATTGAACGATACGGCAGCGCTATTGGATTGATGTCCTTGATTGCTTCAACATGATGGTCATGCACCGCCACAAGCGCGGTATCAATCAGATAGAAAGAGTACACATCATGTTCAATGCTACTACCCAAACCAACGCCACTCAAACCACTTCGCCACTGAGCCTGTTCGCGATTATCGAAGCGCTGCTGTTGGTGAACTTGCGCGACGAACTGGTCGCCGAAACCTCTGCCGATCAGGCTGACGACGCCTATCACTACGGTCTGTAACATTGCGCCGGAGCCGCGGCTCCGCTCTGGGTAGCGAGGAGCGGGGCGCAGCCCGGCCGGAGTATCAGTGTTGACCGCAGGTCAGCGACTCGACCCTGACGTATTTCCATAAATAGTCGACCAGGGAGTAGCGGTCGGCTGACGACACGTTGAGCGTGAGATCGCTGATCAGCCAGCGGCCACCAACCTGTCGCAAGGTCACCCTGTCGCGCCACCTGTAGGCGCGGTCTTTATGGCCCTTGGGCCTGGTGTCGTCGATCGCCATCAAATCGACGTCGACCGACATCGCATGTTTGGTGCGGCGCCAGGTGCCGTACATGGCCTCGTTTGCGCCCTCGTAGTTGCCTACCAACAGGCTGCCTTCGAACAGGAGCGGCTTGAACCCTTCCGGCGTGGCGGCGATGCAGCGCGCCTCGGCTTCGGCGGTCTTCTTCAATAGGACGATCAAATCCGGCGTCATGAAGGCCGCAAGTTGCTTGCGTTGCGCAGCTGACGGCATCGCAATGTGCGGCCGGGACAGCAACCAGCCGTAGAACGCTTGCGTCGTAGCCTCGCCGTCCGTCGCCGCAGCGGCGGGCAGGCTAGCGCAACACAGGGACAACAGGAGCAGGGCCCGCAGCGGTAAGCACAGTAAGCGGCATGGATTGCGCATGGGATTGGATTCGGCGGAGAAGAGCGCACTAGGATAAGCCCGCCGACGGAGTGATATCTGATCTGGAACAAGCGGCCGCTCTTCCAGCGGACTTTTCGGGGCAGTATCCCTGGCTGAATTTACTCGCCGCCCTTGAGGGAACTGATCGGCGCAAAAGACGCTTCAAGCGGGAAGAACGTCGGCATCTCACCCGCCGCAAGCCGCTTGCTTGCCTGCTGCCATTCCATATCGGATCGAGCCTTCACATGCGCAAATATTTCTGGCTTGGCCTGTTTGAGCACCATTTCCAGGCGCTGCACATGGCGTTGAAGACGCGCCGCTTCCAGTTGCGCTTCCGCCAGCCCCAGGCGCATGAGGCGAAACTTGTGAGCGACGATCGCGACAACGACAGCCGCGAATAGATAGATTGCCGAGGTAAGCGCCTGGTTCATCGGGCGATCATACCCTCGGGCTGTCGCTTATACACATTGGGCTGCCCCACCTCGGCGGAACGGTTGGCCGTTTGCAAGTCGGCATTTCCGTCTCCCATCAAAATGACGTCTCAATTACGGAGGTCATGATGGCAGCGGATTTTTATCTACAAATTGACGGCATCAAGGGGGAGTCGGCCGACTCATATTTTTGAACCGCTTGGTGCGCATGGTTTGAACGCCGGCCAGCTGCCGCAAACGAGCCACGCGGTCGCGACCGCACTCGCCCCCCTGGTCACGTAGCAGCCGCCACATCTTGATAATGCCGGCGCCTCACGGTGGGCTTTGTGAATCTCCTCGATCTTCAGCCGCAACGTCAGATCCAGGGCGCTGCGCGCACTCAATGGACGATTTGAGCCGCATAGCAGCCGCTACGGCTCACTTCGAGCACGCGGCACATGACGGACACAGGGAACTGTTTCGTATGAGCGTGAATGAAGGCGTACCTTAGGATTGGCGCCTGAAGTACGCCTGCGCTTTTTTTAGGATGGCAAGCTCCATCTCAAGACGAGCGTTATCGCGGCGCAGGCGTGCCACTTCGCTCTCGGCCACAAGAGGCGGCCGGCCCGGTGACTTCCTCATCGATTCAGGGCCGCCCTCGTCAAGCTGTTTCTGCCATTTGTAAAGCTGATTTCGGCGTACGCCAAGTTCCTCAGCCAGCAAGGACACGTTGCTCGCTGTCTTCAACTTGGCTACCGCGTCGATCTTGAAACTACTCGGAAAGCTCTTGCGCTGGCCTGGCACTTTTGGTGTTGGCGGTTTCGTTTGATCCATAGACTCTATTGTCCACTATTTGGATGCTCACAAAGCCCGGAGCATCTCAGATTGTCCTTCAATATGTAGCCGCCCTCGTTATCAGCCCCTGTTTTTCGAGCAGCGCGCGGTCGTCGCCCGCTTCCGGATTGTCGGTCGTGAGCAGCTTGTCGCCGTAAAAAATCGAGTTGGCGCCGGCCAGGAAGCACATCGCCTGTACCGCTTCGCCCATCTGGCG
>JAQGNM010000027.1 GCA_028291845.1 Massilia sp.
GTCAAGCAATACGGCGACATCCCGGATATCGAATGCCTGCCCTCGCAGATCAACCAGGTAGTGATGAACATGGTGGTCAACGCCGCGCATGCGATCGAAGGCCAGCGCGGCGTCATCACGATCAGCACCGGCACCGAAGGCGACAAGGTCTGGATAAAAATCGCCGACAACGGCTTCGGCATCCCCAAGGAAAACCTGTTGCGCATCTTCGACCCGTTTTTCACCACCAAACCGATCGGCACCGGCACCGGCCTGGGTCTCTCGCTTTCATACGGCATCGTGCAAAAGCATCGGGGAAGTATCGAAGTCGAAAGCGAACTCGGCACGGGAACGACGTTTTGCATCACGCTGCCGATCCGGCATAACGCACCGGAAGACGACGCCAAGGGGGCCGGCGCGTGAATACCGCAGCCTCAGCCCGGATCTTGGCGGCGCATCAGCCTGCGCGTATCCTGTGCGTCGACGATGAGCCGAACATCCTGTCCTCGCTGCGCCGCCTGTTTCGCAGCCAGGGATACGAGGTGCTGACCGCAGACAGCGGTGCTGCCGGGCTGACCTTGCTGGAGAAGGAAAACGTCGACCTGATCATCTCCGATATGCGCATGCCGGAGATGGACGGCGCGCATTTTCTGGAGCATGCGCGCGGCCTGTGCCCCGACGCCTTGCGCCTGCTTCTGACCGGCTATGCCGACGTGCAATCGATCCTGAACGCAATCAATCGCGGCGAAATCTACCGCTACATCACCAAGCCGTGGGACGATACCGATATCCTGCTGGTGGTGCGGCACGCGCTCGAGCGCAAGGCGCTGGAACAGGAAAGGCGGCGGCTGGAAGACCTGACGCGCAGGCAGAACGAAGAACTGAAGGCACTCAACGCCGAACTCGAATCGCGCGTGAAACAGCGCACTTTCGAACTGACGCAAGTCAATGAAAAGCTCAAGACCAGCTTTCTCACGTCGATCAAGGTATTTTCCAACCTGATCGAAACCCGCGGCGGCAATCTGGCCGGCCATTCTCGCCGCGTCGCCGACCTTTCTCGCAAGATCGCATTGAAGATGGGGCTGGGCACGCAAGAGACGCAAGACGTGTTTATCGCCAGCCTTTTGCATAACATCGGCAAGATCGGCTTTTCCGACGACATGCTGGCGATGCCGGTGTGGCGCATGAAGGGCGACTCGCTGGCGCTCTACCGCAAGCACCCGGCGCGCGGCGAACAGATGCTGATGCCCCTGGAGGATTTGCGCGATGCGGCCGCGATCATACGTTCGCAGCACGAGCGCTTCGACGGCGAAGGATTCCCCGACGGCCTGGCCGGCTTCAACATACCGGTCGGCGCGCGCATTCTCGCCCTCGCAAGCGATTACGATAAATTGCAAATAGGCGTGCTGGTGCAGCGCGAGCTGCAGCCGGAAGAAGCGGCGCCGCTGATCATACAGAGCAGCGGCAAGCGCTACGATCCGGTGGTGGTCGCAGCGTTCCAGGAAATCGTCAGCGGCAGCAGCCCGCTCATCGCCGACGTCTTGCAGGACGAGGCGGCAAGCTCGGCCGATCTGCGGGCCGGGATGATCGTCGCGCGCGACCTGCTCAATCGCGACGGTTCGCTGCTGCTGTCGGCCGGCCACAAGCTGACCGGGCGCCTGATCGAGCAGATCAGCCACTTCGAGAAATCGACCGGCAGTCCGCTCACCATCCATGTTCGCAAGGAAGGAAACAAGCCATGAGACGATTTTTGCTCCTGGACGATGAAATCAACGTACTGCATGCCATGAAGCGCGTGTTGCGGTCCTGCTTCCCGGATAACGACTTGAGCGTCGAAATATTCACCGAGCCCGAACAAGCCTTGCTGCGCACCAGCGAGGCCGCGTTCGATGTCGTGATTTCCGACTACCGCATGCCGCAGATGAACGGCGTCGATTTCCTGGCGATGGTCAAGGGCTTGCAGCCGAACGCCGTGCGCGTGATCCTGAGCGCGTCGACCGAGTTCGAAGCGCTCATGAGCGCGATCAACCGGGCGGAAGTATTCCGGTATATCGCCAAACCGTGGCAAATCGAAGACATCAAAAAGACCCTGGAGCTGGCCCTGGAACGGCGCGACCAGCTGGTGGCGGACCAGCGGCTGGCCGACGAGCTGCGCGTGCAGCGCGGCCAGCTGACCCCGCGCGAACTGGAAGCGCGGCGGCTCGAAGCGGAAGAGCCGGGCATTACCAAGGTCAATTGGGGGCCGGACGGCTCGGTGCGGCTGGATTGAATGGCGCTCCCGCGCCGGCGGCCAAGCGGCGCTGTTGCGCTGCCCTTGCCCTTTCCTCCCGTCCCCTTCCTGCTTTCTGAAAACAAAGGCGGAACTTAGCGGCCCGCATCCCGTCTTACAGATTGCTGCTCCAACGCTACGCCCGGCACAAGCTGCGAGCGATGACAGCGCGACAATACGGGCGGCCAACCGGCCGCAATGGCGGAGCGACAGCATGACGACGCACAAGCGGTCAGAAAGCGGTGAACAGCCCGGCGCATTGGGCCGCCGGCAGCTGCTGGAATGGCAGCTGGCCGAGGTCCAGTGCATTGGTCACGTCGGCACCTGGGAATTCCACCCGGCCGCCGACAAGCTGGTCTGCTCCGCCGAGACCTGCCGCATCCTGGGGATCGACAAAAGCGGCTTTGATGAACGCATCGCGACCTTCCTCTCCTTGATTCATCCGGACGACCACGACGCGGTGGTGGCCACGATGCGGGAAAACTGCCAGCAGCAGCGCCAGACCAAGTTCGAACACCGTATCGTCCGGCCGGACGGTACGGTACGCCACGTACGCTGGCATGGCGTGCCGTACCGCGACGAGTCCGGCGAGCTGGCGCTGGCGGGCACGCTGCATGACATCACCGAGATATGGCAATCGACCGAAGAGTTGCAGGCGATGTCGAGCAAGCTGCTGGGCACCCTGGAGGCCATCGCCGATGCGTTCTACACGCTGGACCGGCAGTGGCGCTTCACCTACCTGAACGAGGCGACCGAGCGCTTGCTGCGGCGCCCGCGCCAGGAGTTGCTCGGCAAGGTACTGTGGGACGCCTACCCGGACCTGGTAGGGACGCACTTCGGGGCCCAGTACGAGTTCGTGATGGAGCACCGGCAAGCGGTCGCATTCGAGGAATACTATGCCCCGCTGCAGGTATGGAAGGATGTGCGCATCTACCCGACGGAAGAAGGGCTGGCCATCTACACCACCGATATCACCGAGCGCAAGAGGCTGCAGGAGATCGAACGCGAGACCACCGAGCGCTTCGCGATGGTGGCCAAGGTGACCAGCGACATCATCTGGGACTGGGACGTCCCCAACGACCACCTTTGGTGGAGTGAGGGCGTGCAATCCGTATTCGGCTACAGCGCGGACGTCTTCAAGGACGGCGTCAAGGACTGGACGTCGCGCATCGCGCCGGACGACCGCGAGCGCGTGGTCGACGGATTGTATGCGGCGATGAAAGGCGGACACGAAACCTGGAGCGCGGAATACCGCTTCCAGCGCCAGGACGGCGCTTACGTCACCGTACGGGACAAAGGCGTGTTCAGGCGCAACGCCGAAGGTGCGACGCTCAACGTGATCGGCGCAATGGTCGACATCACCGCGGACAAGCAGGCCGAAGACGAGCGCCGCGAATCCGAAGCACGCAACCGGCTGCAGGCATCGCTGCTCGACAAGGCCCAGGATTCGATCTCGGTTTCCAGCATCGACTTGCGGATCACCTACTGGAACCAGGGCGCCGAACGGCTGTTTGGCTGGACCGCTGCCGAGGTCATCGGCAAGACCACGGGGGCGCTCGGGATAATGAGCAAGGAAGACATCGAACGGGCGCATCACCAGGTCTTGCACAAGGGCGAATGGCGCGGGGAAATTGCCAAGCGGCGCAAGGATGGCCGCCAGGTGACGGTCGAATCGCACCTGACCCTGGTGCGCGGCGACGATGGCCAGCCGCAATCGGTGCTGGAGATCGAAACCGACATCACGCAGCGCAAACGCGACGAGCATGCGATCCTGAGCCTGGCCTTTTTCGATCCCCTGACGCGCTTGCCGAACCGGCGCCTGCTGCTGGACCGCCTGCGGCACGCGGTGGCGGCGACCAAGCGCGACGGCCATGGCGGCGCCCTGCTGTTCATCGACCTCGATAACTTCAAGTCCCTCAACGATACGCTCGGGCACGACAAGGGCGACCAGCTGCTGCAGCAGGTCGCGCGCCGGCTCGAAGCGCGGGTGCCGCGCGGCAGCGACACGGTGGCGCGGCATGGCGGCGACGAATTCGTCATCGTGCTGGAGGACCTGAGCACCGACCAGGAAGAGGCGGCAGCGCGGGCCGAGCTGGTCGCAGAAAAGCTGCTGGGGGCATTCATCGAGCCGTTTCAGCTCAATGGCCACCAGCACTATTCGACCCCGAGCATCGGCGTGGCACTGTTCGACAAGGACATGAAGGACATCGACGAACTGCTCAAGCGCGCAGACCTGGCGATGTACCAGGCCAAGGCGGCTGGCCGCAACACGATCCGCTTCTTCGACCGCCACATGCAGACGGTGATCAATGCGCGGGTCGAGCTGGAGGCCGACCTGCGCCACAGCTTGCAAACCCACGGCTTTACCGTGAACTACCAGCGCCAGACCGACAGCAGCGGCCACACCGTGGGCGCCGAGGCGCTGCTGCGCTGGCAGCGCCCCAGCCGCCAGCACGTCTCGCCGTCGGTGTTCATTCCGCTTGCCGAAGAGACCGGGCTGATTTTGCAGCTGGGCGAGTGGGTGCTGGAAGCGGCATGCCGCCAACTCGTGTCGTGGGATAGCCGACCGGAAACCGCACACCTGACGATGGCCGTCAATGTAAGCGCGCGCCAGTTCCGCCAGCCGGCCTTCGTCGACCAGGTACTGCAGGTCATCGAACGCACCGGCGCGGACCCACGACGGATCAAGCTCGAGCTGACCGAGAGCCTGCTGGTGGCGAATGTCGAAACGACGATCGAAACCATGCACGCGCTCAAGGAAAAAGGAATCGGGTTCGCGCTCGATGACTTCGGCACGGGGTATTCCTCGCTCGCCTACCTGAAGCGCCTGCCGCTCGACCAGCTGAAAATCGACCAGTCGTTCGTGCGCGACGTGCTCACCGACCCCAACGACGCCGCGATAGCGCGCACCATCCTGGGGCTGGGCCGGACCCTGGGCCTGGACGTGATCGCGGAAGGCGTTGAAACGGCCGACCAGCGCAACTTTCTCGCCATGCACGGATGCCGTGCCTTCCAGGGGTTCTTTTTCGGGCGGCCGGTGGCGGCGGAGCTGTTCTGAGAGTCGGCCTTTGCTAGGCAGGCGGTGCGCCTTCGCGCATCGCCTGTTTCAGCTGGTTGCGAAGCTCCGGCGTGTCCTGGTGACCGTGCTGTGCTACGGCGTGCTGGACCGCCACATCCAGCAACTCCTGTTCGCTGTCGGCGGCGATCGTCACGCTGCAATTAGTCGTGCTGGGAACCGCGCGGCAATCGATATATTTGCGTGCCATGATGGGCTCCTGATCGATCGGTACCTGCATCGAAGTATAGGCACCTGCCCGCCGAATTCAAGCGAGACGCACTGACCGGGGCGACGCCGACGGCCAGTGGGCTCCCGGCGGAACTATCGCTGCCGGCGCCTGCCTAACGCGATACGGCGCGAGTCGCCGTCCCATGTACCTGGAGGCCGTTATGGAAAACTTCTTCGCGCGCTCGTGGTGGGTGCTCGCCTTGCGTGGCGCATTCGGCGTCCTGTTCGGCGCGCTGGCACTCATGTGGCCGCAACTGACGCTGCTGACCCTGGTAGGACTGTTCGCAGCGTACGCACTGCTTAACGGCATTACCGCGATCGCCGGCTCGATCCGCAACCGCAAGCAGGACGACGACTGGTGGGTGATGCTCCTGCTCGGCATTGTCAGCGCTGGCGCCGGCATCGTCGCCCTGGTGAACCCCGGGGTGACGGCGCTGGTGCTGGTGCTGGTCATCGGCGCCAATGCCCTGGTCACGGGCGTGCTGGATATCGTGGCTGCAATCCGGTTGCGCAAGGCAATCGAGGGTGAATGGATGCTGGCACTGAGCGGCCTGGCATCGATTGCGTTCGGCGCGATCGTTTTC
>JAQGNM010000028.1 GCA_028291845.1 Massilia sp.
CAGCAGCAGGGCCGTCGATACCAGCGGTCGAAGTGGGCGATATGTCGTCATGGCATTCTCCAGAGGTCGCGCAGGCACGGCCGGCGCAGGAATCGTTGTTCGGATAGCTTCATGCAATACAGCTTTCTGCGCGATCAGGTCGACTAGGCAGCGCAGCGGGGCAGGGTGACTGCGCTTGGCATGGCGTTGGCGTATTGGTCCGGCAACGACCTGTTTATGTGAACGACAAGCCGGCTGAGATCAATGCTAGCAAGCGCTTTGCGGCTTTTCCATCACTGTTAATCTCAAGAGAGCGTAGGATTTTTCTTATCCTTAGGCAGCGGCAATTGTTGAGCGCGAAGATGACAAGCGCCTATCTAAAAACCATGCACAAGCGCGATTTGCCGGCGGAGCCGCCTGCGACCTGGGAAGTACTGACGTATTCGGGCCGATCGAAGCGGTCCACGCTACAAGTGCTGGTCAACCGCCAGTGGTGCCGGCGGCGGAACCGCCTTCAGAGCCGGTGCGCAGCAAGGGATACGGATTGATCGCGCCGCCCACCTGGTACACCCCATAGTGCAAATGCGGCGGCGTCCCCTTCGCGTTGCCGCTGTCGCCAACGTATCCCAGCACCCGTCCCGGCTCGATGCGCATGCCGGCTGCCACATCGGCATAGCGTTCGAGGTGGGCATAGTAATGGCGCTGGCCGCCGGGGCCCAGCACCCACACCACCAGGCCGCCGAGCCGGTTGGTGCCGACCTCCGTGACGATGCCCTCGGTACTCGACAGCACCGGCGTGCCCCGTTTGGCGAAAATGTCGATGCCTTGATGCTTGCGGCCTTCGCTGCGCGCGCCGTTCCAGGTGTCGTGCAGGGCGCGCGGCCGCACGCCTTCCACCGGCACCGGCAGCACGTCGGGCTTCGGCATCGCCACAAGGCGCATGCTGTACAACGCCCGCTCGATGGCGGGCGCGAACAGGACGTAGCCGAGAGCGAGGAGGGCGGTCAGTACGAGGGAGCGCAGTAATAACCGCATGAAAGTTCCGTTTGGTCGGGAGAAGTCATGCAGATGGGGACGGATCGGCGCATTTACAGGATGTGGCCGCCTACCCGTGTGCCGGCAGCAGGCTGGTAGGGGATTTGCAGAGTTACACCAGCAGGCTGCCGTCGATGCAGGTGACGGCGTTGCCGGCGACCTGGATGGCGTCGGCGCCGATCGACAGCCCGATCACGCCGGCGCGCCCGACCACTTGTCCCTGGCTTGCCGTCAGCTGGGCCCCGAATCCGCCAATGTCGCCGCTCTGGCCGCGTTCGGCAACATGGCGGATGTAGGCGGCGACGGCGCCATTGCCGCTGCCGCACACGGGGTCCTCGCCGATGCCGTGCGCGGGCGCGAAGGCGCGCACTTCGATGTCGGCGCCGTGGGGGAGCCCGGCGCCATGTTCGCCGAAGATGACCACGCCCGTGTGGCGGCCCTTGATATCCTGCGCCTTCATCCGCTGCAGATCCGGCGTGCAAGCCAGCACCGCGGCGGCGCTCGACAGTTGCGCCACCACCCAGCGGGGGCCGACGTCGGCCAGCAGCGGCGCCATGCCGGGCTTGAAGTCGACGCCCAGCAACGCGCGCAGTTCCGCCGCCGCCGCATCCTCGAGCGGCGTGATGGCCGGCTGCGGCAATGTAAAGGCGATCGAGCGCGCGCCGTCATCGCCATCGCTCACGTTCAGGGTGATCAGGCCGGCTTTGCACTGCTGAACCAGGACGCCGTTTTTGGGGGCGATCATGCCCGCTTCGAGCAGCGCGTGCGCGGTGCCGATGGTGGGGTGGCCGGCGAACGGCAGCTCCGCGCCCGGCGTGAAGATACGTACGTGGTAATCGGCGCCCGCCTGGGTGACCGGCACGATGAACGTGGTTTCCGACAGATTGGTCCAGCTGGCGATCTGCTGCATCTGTTCGGCCGACAGGGCGCTGCCGTCGAGGATGACGGCCACCGGGTTGCCCTTGAAAGGGACCTTGGTGAAGACGTCGACGGTTTTGAAGGGGAGGCGGGCCATGGAAGTCTCGTTGATGTAGGGGTAGCGGGATAGCCGAGATTATCGAAGCTGCAAGGCGCAGTCAACTGCCGCAGTGCGACGACGATCAGCTGGGTCAGAACATTGACTGTCTGAGAGTTCGTCCTCTGCGTGCAAGGCCGGGTAACGCGAACCAGGCCCCACCGCCGACATCGGCGCCTACGAAAACTACTAATAGCTGACGCGACAGGGTGTCGAGAGCGGCCACTTCCTGAAAGCCCCGGCCTTCGCCCGGCCATTTCGCACCCGATAAACATGCTGACAAACAATCATCTTGATTGCAGTTCAGTTACTCCACGAAAAAGTTTCTGTAAAACTAGTGAACTAAACCAATTTCCTTGCGTCAAAGACGTACACCCACTATGTAAGGAAGTTTTGAATGAAGATCAAACTCAACGCCGCAGCAATCGCCATCGTCCTCGCCTTCGGCACCTCCTTTGCTCAAGCGCAGGCCCAGGCTGACACCCAGGCCGGCGGTATCATCGCCGACGCCGCTGCAGCAAGTATTTATCACCTGTACGTTTCCCCGAGCGGCAGCGACAGCGGCACCGGCAGCGCCAGCTCGCCGTTCCGCACCATCACCAAGGCCGCCA
>JAQGNM010000039.1 GCA_028291845.1 Massilia sp.
CCTCGTAAATACAACCTGAAAAACTTAACTGCAAACGATAACTCGTACGCACTCGCAGCTTAATTGCTGCTAGCTCTAGAACACCTCGTCCCTGGGGGCGAAGCAGGGTTTCGAGCCGCGTGCGGCGAGCCTGCGTAGCGACTTGCGCTTGCAAGCGCAAGGCTATCGGCCAATTCTGATCAAAAAACCAATACACTATCAGTCTGCGCTGAAGCGGACCAAGCCGCGTGCCTACTTCGCGTGCTTTGACTGGTTTTCGTATCGTGAACAACCCGCGCAAGCCCGCGGGGTTTAGGCTACAATGAAGTTCTGTGGGGGCGACCTGGTTTCGACGTGGGTTGCAAAGCAGCGCAGGGCATACCGAGGGCGGGTCACCTCGTAAATACAACCTGAAAAACTTAACTGCAAACGATAACTCGTACGCACTCGCAGCTTAATTGCTGCTAGCTCTAGAACACCTCGTCCCTGGGGTGGGCTGTCAAAAGCTCTAGAGTCATTTACAGGGACTCGTCTTGAACTGGGTTACTTAGTTCCGGACTAAATAATAGGTAACTCGCTTGTACACAGCGTGCACGTCCGCGTTGTACCGGTTAAATTAAATGGCAGTGCTAAGTATGTAGAACTGTCTGTAGAGTGCTTGCGGACGCGGGTTCGATTCCCGCCGCCTCCACCATCGCATCCAAAAAAACCGTCCATTGGACGGTTTTTTTTCGCCAGCGCCAACTGGCGGCGGGGATCGACCCGGCGGGACGCGGGGGCGTAAACGGGAATTCGCTGAGCACCGCTCAGCGCCGTTGAAGCGACTTGCGCCTGCAGGCGCAAGGCTATCTAGCAGGGGTTTCGAGCCGCATGCGGCGAGCCTGCGGAGGCGAGCAGGGGTTTCGAGCCGGACACGGCGAGCCTGCGCAGCAAATTGCGCGTACTCGCGCAAGGCTCTCCGATTCGCCTGACTAAAGGGAAATCTTGCCTTCCGCCTCCACTGCTGGCAACAAGATAATCGTTTCGAAGCCGCTTGAGAAGTTTGTGCCACGATCAACAATGTTCTGGGGCACGGAGGGTCAAACCAGCTACAGGACCACGCTTGCCGATATATTGCTCAGCCCGAGCCCGTTTTTAAGACTTGACCGGCCACTTTCCTGACCCCGCCTGCAAATCCTCAACGTAACTTCAATGACCTCATTCCGTTTTTGCCTGCGGTACATATGTATCCTTGCTATCCGGAACGATCGGGTAACGCCAAGCATCCGGCTTTAAAAGCGCGCAACGGGCTTGGACAAGGGAAACATCCTCCCACAGAACGCGCCATTGATGCAGCGACAATGAATGTTCGCTGAATGCGTCTTCGAGCATTGCCCTGAGTATTATGACTTCCGCCATACATTCTGCGCGCCGAGGGTCTAGTGCCGCAATGACGATCTGAAATTCCGCGTAGCTCAACTGTGTCTTCATAACCGCCAGTAGGTTTAAATCGTTACCAACAGTTTAATAAGTCTTGGCTCCGCAAATATGAAAAAAAACTAAATCGAATCACACTATTGCGATAGCACTAACCTATCGACTTACTGCGTACTAATAGCAAAAGTTGACAAGCGGCGATGTTTGTGGCGGCGAGATACCATAAGTTGCCACATGCACAAGCGCAATTATTTTCAAAAGAAATATATCGAGGCCTTCGTACGGATAATTGCGACAGGCGGCGCAGCACGGGACTCGGTCAATGCCGTCTGACGACACGCGCAGCGCGGTGACGGCAGGCCTGAAATCCGCAGAGAACGTAGGCGAAGCGAGTTTCTCGTACTTTTATTGGCGATCCGGCGGTACTTACCTGTTTTTGAAGAATTGATACCTTCAGTATCAATCAGTTTTCCCCGCCTTTTAAGCGTATATTCCGCATACAGTCGTCACCCACCTTCGGGCCCGACCGACTCAGTTACCCAAGGCGTCCCGTGCTCTACGATTTTCTAAAAAATAACGCCAACGAGCTCATCGCGCGATGCGTGGCCAAGGTAGCGAAACGACCGAAACGCCGCGCCTCTGAATTACAGTTGCGCAATGGTATTCCGATGTTCCTCGATCAGCTGACGCGCACGCTCGAAGCGGAGCAAACCGGCGGCCCCTCCGCCGGAGCAGTGATTTCCGGACGCTCCGGCGGCGACGGCGCTGCGTTGTCGGAAATGGGCGTCAGCGCCGCAGCACACGGCAGCGCGTTGCTGGCGCTCGGTTATACCGTCGACCAGGTGGTGCACGACTACGGCGACTTGTGCCAGGCCATCACCGATCTGGCGGTGGAACGCGACGCCCCTTTCTCGGTGGACGAATTTCGCACCCTGAATCGATGCCTCGACAATGCGATCGCCGACGCCGTTACCGAGTTCAGCTTTCAGCGCGACGTGTCGCTCGCGGCGCAGCAATCGGCCGACTTGAATGAACGGCTCGGGTTTCTGATGCACGAGTTGCGCAACTCGCTCAGCGTGGCTGTCATGGCGGTTACCGCCCTCGAGACCGGGCTGTTGCCGATCAATGGCGCCACCGGCGCCATTCTCAAGCGCAGTCATGCGTCGATGGGAAAACTGATCGCGCGCTCGCTCGATGAAGTGCGGCTGAAGGGGGCGCAAGATGCTCGCAAAACGTTTTCTCTCGAACAGTTTATCGCCGAGGCGCACGCGTCGGCCCAGCTCGATGCCAATTCGCGCGGCAGCAAGCTGTTGATGCATGCCGTCGATCCATCGCTGGCGATCGAAGGCAACCGCGATTTGTTGCTGGCGGCGCTGGCCAATCTGCTGCACAACGCGCTCAAGTTCACACAGCCAGGAACCCGGGTGTCACTGAAGGCATTCGCCGCCGGCGAGCGTATTTTGATCGACGTGAAAGATCACTGTGGCGGCCTCCCCGCGGGAGACGCCGAACAGTTTTTTTCCCCATTTACCCAGCGCGGCGACGACAAAACCGGGCTGGGACTGGGACTGTCGATCGCGCGCCAAAGCATTACCGCCGACGAGGGGGAGCTCAGTGTGGAAAATTCCCCCGGCGTGGGCTGTACGTTCACGATCAGCCTGCCTCGTCGATCCTGCACTGCCTGAACGACAAGCACAAACAGGCCGGTCTGATTACTTTGCCAGCGGAACCAGTTGCGTCAACACCATCGCCGCCACGGCCAATGCCATGACCACGGTGCAGACCCACCCCACCGCTTTCAAGCGCAGGCTGATCGCCAATTCGCCCATCACGTCGCGGCGTGCGCCGAGCAGCAGCATCACGCCCATGATCGGTACCGAAATGACGCCGTTCACCACCGCGCTCCAGAACAGCGCCTTGACCGGATCGACAGGTGCAAAAATGAGCGCCATGCCGCCGAGGGTCGCGATCAGAATGACAAGGTAAAAATACCTGGCGCTCAGCGGCGGCGTCTCCAGGCTGTTCGGCCATTTGAACGTTCCCGCCATCGCGTAGGCGGCAGAACCGGCGAGGACCGGGATGGCCAGCAGGCCGGTACCGATGATGCCCATGCCAAACAACAGAAAGGCAAACTCGCCGGCGATCGGCCGCAGCGCCAGCGCCGCTTGCGCCGACGAGGAGATATCCGTGATGCCGTGCACATGCAGTGTCAGGGCGGTGGTCATCATGATACAAAAGGCCACCAGATTGGAGAAACCCATCCCCACGTATGTGTCGAGCTTGATCCGCGCGAGAGCGCTGCGGGCCTCGGCGGTCGACGTGTTGAGCGGGCCGGCCAGCGGATTGGTGCGCATTTCTTCGACTTCCTGGGAGGCCTGCCAAAAAAACAGATAGGGGCTGATGGTCGTGCCAAACACCGCCACCATGGTCGTCACAAATGCGGCGGACCAGGGCAAAGGCGGCAAGCTAAGGCCGAGCCGCCACACGTCAAGCCACGGAATGCGCACGATGAACAAGGTGGCGACATACGCCAGCAGCCCCATCGTCAGCCATTTGAGCACGCGTACGTATTTTGCATACGGGACGAAGACTTGCAGCATTGCCGAGATCAGGGCAAACAACGCCGCGTAGAGGTGGGGCGGACCGCCCACGATCAAGGTCAATGCTTCGCCCATCGCGGCCAGGTCGGCAGCAATATTGATGACATTGGCAAGCAACAGCATGCCCACCACGCTGTAGAGCAGTGACGCAGGATAGTGGCGGCGAATATTGGTCGCAAGACCGTGTCCGGTGACCCGGCCGATGCGGGCGCTGATCATCTGAATGCCCACCATCAAGGGATAGGTGAACACCAGCGTCCACAGCATGCCAAAGCCGAATTGGGCGCCCGCCTGCGAATAGGTGGCGATGCCGCTCGGGTCGTCGTCGGCGGCGCCGGTAATCAGTCCCGGCCCGAGCTTGCGCCACCACACTGCCGTGCCCGCGCCGGCACCTGTGGCAGGCGGACTCTCTTCAGCTTCGGCAACTGCTTGCTTCATGCCTGCGGCCAAAGCGCCCCGCCGACTGCATCGGTCCAGCGCCAGTTGAGAATTTCCGGCAAATCGATACCGTACTCGCAGATCTGCGCCCGGTGCGCCGCCAGCCGCGCGCTGACGTAACGCCGCGCATCGACGCGTTGATCCGCCAAATGCGGCA
Source organism: Massilia sp. (assembly GCA_028291845.1). Taxonomy (GTDB): domain Bacteria; phylum Pseudomonadota; class Gammaproteobacteria; order Burkholderiales; family Burkholderiaceae_D; genus JAFCUW01. Next base: position 4,591 of record JAQGNM010000039.1, read on the forward strand.
CCCGTTCGACCACCGCCAACAGCAGATGATAGCGATCGAGTTCGTTCAACACGACCATGTCGAACGGCGTGGTGGTGGTGCCGTTCTCCTGGAAGCCATGCACGTGAATGTTGTGATGGTTGGTGCGGCTGTAGGTCAGGCGGTGGATCAGCGCCGGATAGCCGTGAAAGGCGAAGATTACCGGCTTGTCGGTGGTGAAAAGAGCATCGAACTCGACGCCGCTCTTGCCGTGCGGGTGGACGTGTTCCGGCTGCAGCGTCATCAGATCGACCACGTTGACGAAACGTATTTGCAGCAGAGGGAATTGCGCGTGCAGCAGCCGCACCGCGGCCAGCGCTTCCAGAGTCGGCACGTCGCCGGCGCAGGCGATCACCACATCGGCATTGTCGTCGCTGTCGTTGCTGGCCCACTCCCACACGCCGAGGCCGGCGCGGCAATGGGCAATTGCGGCATCCATGTCCAGCCACTGCGCTTCGGGATGCTTGCCGGCGACGACGACATTGATGTAGTTTCGGCTGAGCAAACAATGCTCTGTCACCGCCAGCAAGGTGTTTGCATCGGGCGGCAGATACACACGGGCAATCTCTGCGCGCTTGTTGACGACATGGTCGAGAAAGCCCGGATCCTGGTGGCTGGCGCCGTTATGGTCCTGGCGCCAGACGTGTGAGGACAGCAGGAAATTGAGCGATGCGACAGGCCGCCGCCATGGCAGGGCATTTGCCGCCCTGAGCCACTTGGCGTGCTGATTGACCATCGAATCGACGATGTGAATGAAGGCCTCGTACGAGGACAGGAAACCATGCCGGCCGGTGAGCAGATAGCCCTCGAGCCAGCCTTCGCACTGGTGCTCGCTGAGCATTTCCATGACACGCCCGTCGGCGGCGATATGGTCGTCGTCCGGCTCGATTTCGGCCATCGAACAACGGTTGGTGACGTCGAACAGCGCGGCCCAGCGGTTCGATGCCGTTTCATCGGGACTGAACACGCGAAAATTGTGCATGTTTTGCCGCATTACTTCGCGCAGGTAGTCGCCCTGCACGCGCGTGGATTCGGCAATGACCATGCCCGGCGCCGATATGGCAAGGGCGTGCTGGCGCAGCTCGGGCAAGTGAAGCGGGCGCAGCAAGGCACCGCCGTTGGCCGCCGGATTGGCGCTCATGCGCATCGTTCCGCCCGGCGCCGCGCCGCGCAGCGATGCGGCGAGCCTGCCCGCTTCGTCGAACAGCAACTCCGGCGCATAACTGCGCATCCACTGTTCCAGCAATTGCAGATGGCCCGGCGCATCCATGTCGGCAATCGGCACCTGGTGCGAGCGGAAGGTCCCGGTACTTTTCTTGCCGTCCACAGTGAGCGGCCCGGTCCAGCCTTTGGGCGAGCGCAGCACGATCATCGGCCAGCGCGGTCGCGTGCGGTCGCCGTGCGCACGCGCGCGCAGCTGGATCTGGTCGATGCGATCGGCAACGATGTCGAGGGTTTCCGCCATCAAGGCGTGCATCGCGTGGGCATCACTGCCCTCGACAAAAAATGGTTCATAGCCGTAGCCGGTCAGCAGTGCCGCCAGCTCATCGCGAGGAATACGCGCCAGGACAGTGGGTCCGGCGATCTTGTAGCCATTCAAATGGAGGATGGGCAATACCGCACCGTCGGTGACGGGGTTCAAAAATTTGTTGGAATGCCAGCTGGTCGCCAGCGGCCCGGTTTCCGCTTCGCCATCGCCAATCACACATGCGACGATCAACTCGGGATTGTCGAAGGCGGCGCCGAACGCATGCGACAGGCTGTAGCCGAGTTCGCCTCCCTCATGAATCGAACCTGGCGTATCGGCTGCCACGTGGCTTGGAATGCCACCCGGGAAAGAAAACTGCTTGAACAGCCTGCGCATGCCTTCTTCATCTTCGGTGATCTCTGGGTAGACCTCGGAATAAGTCCCTTCGAGGTAGGCGTTGGCCACCAGGCCGGGGCCGCCGTGCCCCGGCCCGGTCACGAACAGCACCGACAAGGCGCGCTCCTTGATCAGCCGGTTCAGGTGCGCATAAATGAAATTCAAGCCCGGCGTGGTGCCCCAATGGCCCAGTAAGCGCGGTTTGACGTGTTCGAGCAGGAGCGGTTCCCTCAGCAGCGGGTTGGCCAGCAAATAAATTTGGCCGACCGACAGGTAGTTGGCGGCTTGCCAGTAGCAATGGATGGCGCTTAAGGCGTGCTCGCGGGCGTTGAACCGTACATCGGTGTTCATCAATTGCTTTCAGGGTTGGCGCCGCCAACAAGCCCTTCGTCCGCGGCAAGAAAGACGCGAGCATTTTCGGCAAGCATCCATTGTTCATCGGTCGCGATGATGCGCACCACGACCCGGCTGTCGGGTGCCGAGATGAGCGCTTCGCCGCCGCGGTTTTTTTGTTCGTCCAGCCGCACGCCGAGATGGGCGAGCCTGGCGCAGATGCGCGCACGCACCGCCGCGCCGTGCTCGCCGATGCCGCCGGCGAATACCAGCACGTCCAGGCCGCCAAGCGCGGCGGCCATCGCGCCGATCGCCTTGCGGGCCTGATAGCAAAACAGCGCGACGGCCTGGGCGGCGCAGCTGTCCGACGTTTCGCGCGCGACCAGTTCGGCCATGTCGCCCGTGCTGCCGGAGATGCCGCGCAAACCCGACTCCTGACTGAGCATATGGTTGAGCGCTGCTGCACTCATGTGTTCGGTACGGGCGCAATGCCAGGCGAAACCGGGGTCGATGTCGCCCGAACGGGTGGACATGACGATGCCGCCGGACGGCGTCAGTCCCATGGTGGTGTCGACGCTGCGGCCGTGCTCGACGGCCGTCACGCTGGCGCCGCCGCCCAGATGCGCCAGGATGACCTTGCCGTCGGCCACGGCCGGTCCTTCCAGCGTGCGCAGCTGCCGCATCAGAAACTCGCAAGAAATGCCGTGATAGCCGAGCCGCATGATGCCGGCGTCGAAGTAACGCCGCGGCACCGGCAGCATGCTCGCGACGGCCGGCATGGTCGCATGAAAGCTGCTGTCGAAACAGGCGATTTGACGCGCCAGGGGCAAGTGCCGGCGCGCCGCTTCCACCAGGCGCAGTTCCTGTGGCATATGCTCCGGATCGGCGGCGCGGTCCTGGTATAAGGCCATCAATACCGCGTCCGTCAACTCGCAGGTGCTGCGCAAGGCAGCGCCGCCATGCACGATCCGGTGCACGACGCACACGATGCTGTCGAACGCGGCGTGCGCAAGCAAGCAGTCGACCATCACCTGGACCGCTGTTACTTGTTCGGGGATAGCAAACTGCCGAACGACGGGATGCGCCAGCGCGTCTTGCGTCATGAAAGTGCTGGCGGCGCCGCCAATCCCGCTCACCTCGCCGTTACTCAGCAATTCGAGTTCAGGGTAGCGATACAGGGCGAATTTGATGCTTGTCGAGCCGGCATTGATCGCCAGCATCGTGGAAGTAGACTTGGACATTCAAACTCCAGTGCATGAATGGCGCCGTCATTGCTGACTGGCGTGCGAGCAATCTGAAGCGTATGAAATCTAAAGCGTATGAAATCGGATGGTGCATGGGACCGCTGCGCGCATGCATGCAAGCGACCGGTAGCAGCCGGCATTCGCCTGCGAGCATCGAACCGACACATCCGACTCGAGATATACCGAGGTCAGCAAGGTTGCCGTCAGCGCTGCTCGCCTTTGATGGCACTGTCGTCGCGCCCGGCCGTTTGCAGCGAGAATCCTGCTGTATCGATCATCAGCCTGGCAGCATGTAAAGCCTGGTCGACTGCGCTTTGGGCACTGTCGCACAAGGGCACGACGCCGATTGCCTCTGTCAAGAATTTTGCCCGCTGAACTGTGAGCAGGCTTTCCCAACGCCGGAAGCACGGCGACGCCTTGCCGCTGATTTGATACCCTTTGTACTGTTCGGAACGTTCGTATTTCATGGTTCCTCCTGCCGCGCCCCCGTCGGTCACGCAGTGAGACCAGTGACAAGGCACACTCGATCGTGCGCGTGATCGGCCGACAAAGCAAGGTTTATATATCGGCCAATATGACATGGGGCCGTGCGTCCGGCCTGCGGCCGTCAGCGCCACCGCACCGTGCTCGAGCAATGGTACGGAGGTGCCGATGACTACAAATAATCGCTTTGTTCAAGCAACTGCGTGCTAAGATGCCCCCACTTGCTGTAGGGCTAATTGCCTTCGCACCAGGTTTGTAGCGCGCCCTCCGGCCCTTGCGGAGATATTTCTGAATATCCTCTGGCCTGCAAATGACCCACTGCTTTCCTGCTATCCGACAAGCCCTGTCGGGCCTTCTGCCATTGTTTGTTTTCGCGACCGCATCGCTGACGACGGCTCCTCTGCGAGCGCAGACGGCGACCTCGGCCGATGCCGTACCGGCATTCCAGAAACTCGATACCATCGAAGCGCGCGTGCAAGGCTGCGTGACTTGCCACGGCCAGAACGGCCAGGGCACGGCCAACGGTTACTTTCCCCGTATCGCGGGCAAGCCGGCCGGCTACCTGTACAACCAGCTGACCGCGTTTCGCGACGGCACCCGCAGTTACCCGCCGATGAATTACCTGGTCGCCTACCTGCCCGACCCGTATCTGAAAGAAATCGCCACTTATTTTGCCGCCCAGCGCCCGCCGTTTACCGAACGCGAGGCGGTCGGCGCCAGCGCCGAGGCGATGCGGCGCGGCCAGATGCTGGCGACCGCCGGCGATAGCGGCAAAGGCATACCGGCGTGCATCGCTTGTCACGGCGCCAGGCTGAGCGGCATGGAACCAGGCATTCCCGGCCTGGCGGGTCTGCGGCCGGCCTACATCGCCGGTCAGCTGACCCGTTGGCGGGTGGGCGAGCGGCGTGCCGCCGAACCGGACTGCATGAAGCGCATTGCCACCCGCCTGTCCGACAGCGACGTCGCCGCCGTCTCCGCCTGGCTGTCGCACCAGGCGCCGTCGGCCGACGCCGCCCCCGAACCATCGAACCTGGTCCGCATGCCCATCGCCTGCGGCAGTCAGAAATGAAACCCATGCGAAAAACTCTGACTGTAGCCGCCGCTCTGGCCGGCATCGCCGTGCTGGCCGCCGGCGCCCTGTATCTGTTACGGCCCGGCATGCTGCCGCATCCAAACCGTGCCGTGGCCGTCAACGCCTCGACGCAAATGATCAACCGCGGCGAATACCTGGCCCGTGCGGGCGACTGCGTGGCCTGCCACACGGTGCCCAACGGCGCCGCTTTTGCCGGCGGCCGCGCCATGGCGACGCCGTTCGGAAATTTGTACGTTCCCAACATCACGCCTGATGACGACACCGGCATCGGCCAATGGAACGCCGACGAGTTTTACCGGATGATGCACACCGGGATTTCGCGCGACGGCAAGCTGCTGTATCCCGCCATGCCCTTCGCCTCCTACACCCAGGTCACGCGTGCCGATTCGGACGCCATCTTCGCCTACCTGATGTCGACGCCCCCGGTGCAGCAGAAAAACCGCGAGCACGAACTGCGCTTCCCGTTCAACAACCGCGACTTGCTGATCGGCTGGCGCAGCCTGTACTTCAAGGAAGGCGAGTTCAAGCCGGTGGCGGGCCAGAGCGTCCAGTGGAACCGCGGCGCTTACCTGGTCAAGGGGCTCGGGCATTGCGCCATGTGCCATACGGCGGTCAACGCCCTGGGCGGCTCGAGCGAATCGAAGGCCTTCGAGGGCGGCATGATCCCCAATCAAAACTGGTATGCCCCCTCATTGACGTCGAACCACGAAGCGGGCCTGGGCGACTGGGCCATCAAGGACATTTCCGACCTGCTGCAGGTCGGTGTATCGCACCGCGGCACCGTGTATGGCCCGATGGCCGAGGTGGTCTACAACAGCCTGCAATATTTGACCGACGAGGATACCGCCGCGATGGCCGTGTACCTGAAAGCCTTGCCGCAAAAGGACAGCGACGCCGCGCCCACCGCGCAAGCGCGGCTGGTGCCGCCCGAAGTGATGGAGGTGGGCCGCAAGGTGTACGTGGCGCAGTGCGCGGTTTGCCACGGCGCCGAAGGCAAGGGGCAAACGCCGGCTTACCCGCCGCTGGCCGGCAACCGCTCGATCACCATGGCAACGCCGGTCAATCCGATCCGCATGGTGCTCAATGGCGGCTATCCCCCGGGTACCAGTAAAAATCCCCGGCCCCACGGCATGCCGCCGTTTTCCCACATCCTCAGTGATGAGGAGGTCGCCGCCACCGTCACCTACATCCGCGTCGCCTGGGGCAACAACGGCACCCCTGTCGTCGCCAGGCAGGTCAACGATCTGCGCACGCTTTTACCGGAGTAACAGCACATGAACCCTCCCGACGACGATCCCGGCGCGCTGGAAGCGCAACGCAACATCGATGAAGTGGTGGCGCGTGGCCCGGGCGGCGCCTTCGCTGTCGCCGGCGTCGCCACCTTTCTGGTTGTCGCCATGTTTTTCCTGTTCTATTTTGTCGTCTACCTGCCGCGCGGAGCCGTGCAATGACCTCCCCCCACATCGGCAGCGACGCCGCACCGGATCAGCATGCCTCGACCGCGGTCGCGGTAGCGGCTGAAAAGCGCTGGGCGCTGATTGTCGGCGCCATCATCGCCAGCATCCTTGCCATGATGATTTTCACCGGACTGCACTACGCCGCCATGCCGCCCTCGCGGGTGGAAACGGTCGACGTCAAGACCTTGCACATCCGTGGAGAATTTGTCGAAAACAATTTGGGCACCGCCGTCGAGGCCGGCGGCAAGGTGGTGGTGCGGCTGATCGCCCAGCAGTATTCGTTCACCCCGCAGTGCATCGTGGTTCCCGCCGGCAGTCCTGTCACTTTCCGCGGCACCAGCAGCGACGCCATCCACGGCTTCGTTGTCGGACGCACCAATGCGAACACCATGCTGATTCCCGGTTTCGTTTCCACCTTCACCACGACGTTTCCGAAAGCAGGCGAACAACTGATGCCATGTCACGAATATTGCGGCACCGGCCACGAGGCCATGTGGGCAAGAGTCCAGGTCATTCCACGCGAGGAATTTATGGCGCGCGCAAAAGGCGCGGAAAGGCTCAGTTGTGTTCCACGCTAAACGGCTCGTCCTTGCCCACTTCTGGGTCGCCTTCGTCGCCTTCTTCGCCGCCATCCTGCTGGGCGAATGGCAGATGTACATGCGCAGTCCCCTGCACGCATGGATCAACAATCCGGAGCACTACTATCGCTCGGTGACCGCGCACGGCACCGTGATGGCGTATGTCCTGCCGACCCTGGTGGCGATGGGTTTTGGCTACGCCATCACGGAACTGACCCTGAAACGGCCCTTGATCGGCCTGCGCTGGGCCTGGGCCGGCTTCTGGCTGGTGATCGCCGGCACCCTGATGGCCTCGGTCACCATGGCCAGCGGCAAAGCCTCGGTGCTCTACACCTTTTATCCGCCGATGCTGGCCAATCCCTTCTATTACCTCGGCATCGTCCTGGTGGTGGTCGGTTCGTGGATCTGGGTGGCCCTGATGAGCATCAACCTGTATCGCTGGCGCCAGGCCAACCGCGGCGCCACCGTGCCGCTGGCGATGTACGGCAACCTGACCGGCGCCTACCTGTGGGCCTGGACCTCGGTCGGCGCGGCGGTGGAAATCCTGGTGCTGATCCTGCCGGCGTCGCTTGGCTTGACCGACACCATCAACGCCGGGCTGGCGCGGGTGCTGTTTTCCTGGACCCTGCACGCCATCGTGTATTTCTGGCTGATGCCCGCCTACATCGTGTTTTATACGATGTTTCCCGCCGCCATAGGCAGCCGGCTGTACAGCGACACCATGGGGCGGGTCGCCTTTGCCCTGTTCCTGGTGTTCTCGATGCCGATCGGTATCCACCATCTATTTGCCGATCCACAAGTGGGCGCCGGTTTCAAGTTCATGCACGCCGCCATGACGGCGATGGTGTCGATTCCCACCTTGTTGACGGTGTTCACCATTGTCGCCTCGGCCGAGATAGTCGGCCGCCTGCGTGGCGGCAAAGGCCCGTTCGGCTGGGTCCGCGCCCTGCCCTGGGGTAATCCGATGATGCTGGCGGTGACTTTCGCCTTCGTCATGCTGGGATTCGGCGGCGCGGGCGGGCTGATCAACATGAGCTATCAGCTCAACGAATCGATCCACAATACCCAATGGGTCACCGGCCACTTTCACCTGATTTTCGGCGGCGCCATCGTCATCATGTATTTCATGGCGGCGTATGAATTGTGGCCGAACCTGCGCAATTGCCTGCCGCTCTCGGCCAGGCTGATCAAGACCCAACTGAGCTTGTGGTTCGGCGGAATGCTGATTTTGACCATGCCCTGGCACCTGGTCGGCTTGCTGGGCGCGCCGCGCCGCATGGCGTATTACGACTACACCCATCCGGCCCTGCAGGCCCAGGCCATCACCGTGACGATCTCGACCATAGGCGGCCTCATCCTGGTGATCTCGGCCGGCTTGTTTCTGTATATCCTCGCCACTGCCAAGGCGGCGCCAGCGCCCGTGCCTGCCTACACGTTCAGCCGGTCGGTGCATCCGCACGCCAGCACGCCGGCGGTACTCAATGGGTTTCGCCTGTGGATCGCGATGATGATCGCGCTCACTGTCGTCAATTATGGTTATCCGATTGCCCAGCTGGCGATGACGCCGCAGGCCTACGTACCAGTCATTCCGATCGGAGCACGCTGATGAAAACCGAACCCGGTAGCGTGCCCGCCGGCCGCCTCGCGCGGCTGTGCATCATCGCCCTGATCGCCTTGACCCTGCTCTCGGCCGCGGCAGGCTTCTTGTGGCTGCCCTCCGTCCAGGCCGATTTTGCCGCGCGCGGGCTGTGGGACAGCATCTGCCGCGCCGCCGGTGTCTCCCGGGATTGGGGCAGCGGTGCCGCCAGCGGGCAAACGCCGCGGGTATCGACCAATGTCGTCTTGCTGCCGGAAATGATGCGGCCGGCAGCTTCCGATGTGGTCGGACGCGGCGCGACGCTGGCCCTGAACTGCACCATGTGCCACGGCGCGCAGGGCATGAGCCGGTCCGACACGCCGAACCTCGCCGGCCAGTATCCGGAGGTGATTGCCAAGCAACTCAAGGACTACAAGAGCGGCCAGCGCAGCAGCGCCATCATGAGCGTGCTTGCACGGGGGCTCAGCGACGCCCAAATCGCCGAGCTGTCCGCGTATTACGCCACCCTGCCGAAAGCCCGCACGGCGCCGACCAGCTACGACGAATCGCTGCCCGCGCTGGTGCGCGTGGGCGACCCGATGCGCAACATCGCACCGTGCATTGCCTGCCATGGCGGCGTCGACCAGAAACTGGGCGCACCCTGGCTGGAGGGTATGCCCAAACAGTACCTGGTCGACCAGTTGAATCATTTTAAAAGCGGAATGCGGAGCAATGACAGTGGGCAGCAAATGCGCAATATGTCGCGCGCGATGACTGCAGCCGAGATCGACCAGGTGGCGCTGTTTTATGCCCGCAAAACCAAACCTTCTTTCGATTGATTGGTCCGGCGGTTCGATTTCGGTCCTGAAAATTTCAAGTCCACTGCCGGGCCAAGCGCGGGCATTGATTGCAGATCGCAATCTCTCGGATATACCCTGTAAGATGGGCGGTTAAAAAAAAGCCTGCAGGTACGTCCAATGGAACCGAACTTGGGTTACTCGCCCCTAGCCGAGTGCGACTTCCGCAATATTTTCCACGCAACGCCTTTACCGTACCTGGTGGTGTCGAGTGAACTCGATATCGTTGCTGTCAATCAGGCTTACCTGCAGGCCATCAGCACTGTTCGTGAACATTTTTCAGTACGAGCGACCCGGAACTGCGCACGCAATACGAGGCGGAATACCGGACCGTAGGCAAGGAAGACCAGCTCATACGCTGGGTTCCAGCCAAAGGGCGAGGCCTGTTCAACGAATCGGGCGAGTGTATCCGCGTGATCGGTACCGCCATCGATATCACCCAACGCAAGGCAGCGGAAATCGCCTTGCGCGACAGCGAAGAACGCCTGCGCCAGGCCGACCGGAGGAAAGACGAGTTTCTGGCAATGCTAGCCCACGAACTGCGCAACCCGCTTGCGCCCATCAGTGCGGCTGCAGAACTTCTGCAGATGACGAAACTCGATGAAGAGCGCGTACAACGGACCAGCCGGATCATCGGCCGCCAGGTCAAGCACATGACCAGTCTGGTCGACGACCTGCTCGACGTGTCGCGCGTCACGCGTGGTCTCGTCGAGCTCGACAATTCGCGGCTGGATATCAATCAGATCATTGCCGACGCCGTGGAGCAGGTAACACCTTTGATCCGCGCCAGGCATCACCAGCTCGAGCTGTCTCTGGCGCCCGATGCGAGCATGCTGCAAGGGGACCGGAAACGCTTGGTACAGGTGCTGGCCAACGTACTGAACAATGCAGCCAAATACACGCATGAAGGCGGAAAAATTCAGTTGCGCACTGAAGTACGCGTTTCGCGCGTATTGATCGAGATATCGGACAACGGCATCGGCATGGCGCCTGACTTGATTGCACGCGTTTTCGATCTGTTTTCGCAAGCCGAGCGTTCGTCGGACCGCTCCAGCGGTGGACTTGGCCTGGGCCTGGCCTTGGTCAAGAGCCTGATTGAACTCCACCATGGCACAATGACGTGCGAAAGCGCGGGCCTGGGAAAGGGAAGCAAGTTCACATTATGTCTGCCCCGCCTGATTCCACCGCAAGACCAGCAAGACGTTGGCCAGTCCAGCACAGTGCAACTGCCGCCAAAGCACAGCTTGAGCATCATGGTGGTCGACGACAACGTCGACGCGGCAACGATGCTGGCGATGTTGCTGGAAGCATCCGGCCATCGTGTCGCGGTCGAACACGGCGCGCACGCGGCACTGCGCCGGGTAAACGAAATGGAAATTGCGCCGGATGTATGTCTGCTCGACATTGGCCTGCCCGATATCGATGGTATCGAATTGGCCCGGCGCTTGCGCCAACTACCTGCCACCGCCGATTCCCTGCTGATTGCAGCGACTGGTTATGGGCATGAGAACGACCGCAATCAGACCAAGGCAGCCGGGTTCGACCACCATTTGGTTAAACCGATCGACATCAAAGAACTTCTTTTATTACTCAAAGGCGTTTTGCCTTGATATCGGCGCCGTCAGCGCCTTGTAGTGGCATTGGCCTCACCTCCAAAGGCAGGCTTCATCATTTCATTTTTCGGAGGCATTTCGGCATATGTTGCAGCTTCATATCATGCGTAAATTCCTGGTCGCCGCCCTCGTCGTCGCAATGCCTTCATTCGCCCTTGCACAGGACGCGCCCGTTCGCAATATTGCCGGCGACTTCGCAAGCACATGGGAAGCAAGCAAGAATATGCCGATGGCTGAGCGGGTCGCGGCGTTCAAGAAAAACGTCGCATCCCAATACCCGGAATTTTATGCGGCCAGCCGCTTTGGCGGTGAGGAAAAACAAGATGCCCGCATCGCGCGTGCAATTGAAAAGTTCGGCACCATCCGTGATGCCTACCTCGACAAGGTGAAGCGATTTGGCGATGCCATGCCGCTCCACATCGCGACCTTCCGTGCCGTATTCTCCGATTTCCGCCTGTCGATGCCGACATGGTTGGTGCATTCGCTGCATGAGATGGACGGCGGCACGCGGGATTTCAATGGGCGCACCGACCTGATTTTCGGCGCCGACATGATGGCAACCCTGCATGCCGACGACGACCTGACCCCCTTGTTCCACCACGAGCTGTTTCACGTCTATCACGAACCACGATTCAGTTGCGGCACCGAAGCAGTATGGAAGAATTTGTGGGAAGAAGGACTGGCGGTCTACGTGTCGCAAGCGCTAAATCCAAAAGCCACACCAGCAGAGATGCTGCTGAATTTTCCGCACGGGATGCCTGATGCAACCGAAGCCCAGTTACCGGCCGCTTGGGCGCAGCTGGAGCGTGAGCTGGACAACACAGACCCAGCCTTGTATGCCGAACTGTTCAGTACCGCGCAGTCAAAAAGTACGCTGCCGGCCCGGCGCGGATATTACCTGGGATATTTGCTTGCGAAGGAAGCCGGCAAGAGCAGTGACGTGACGACGCTCGCGCACTTGAACTGTGACCAGGTTCATACCTTGGTGAAGAATATCGTGCATCGCAAACGGTTGGAGACGCAGGTCGCGGCTGCCCGCTGACATGTGGTTCTTATTGCACCCGTCGATTGTCTGCTCGCGATGCATTTGAATATGCATCGTAGCGGCCTTGGCAGACAGCTTTGGAATCCACGAGAAACATCGCGAGTCAGCCAGCAATTTCCGCATACGCGCTCAAGCGCAATATTTCCAAAAGACATTCACTTTCCTTGGCGTAATACCTCTGTCATATTCGACTGCTAAGCTTTCACTATTGAGCCTACCTCGGCCACCTCTGAAGCAAGCGCCTCTCCAATGACAGTCTTACACCTCAAAACAGGACCGCGCGTGTTGTGGTCTTTCGGCCTGGTCTTGCTGGTCATGGCCATGATCACTTGCACAGCGTTGTGGCGTCTGCACGGCGCCCACATGACAACCGAGTACCTGGTCAAGGACAAGCTGGCCAAACAATTGCTGACGTCGGATTTGCTGGGCACCGTCAAAAGCAATGGCAACACCGCCCTGTCGATCGCCAAGAGCGACAGCCTGGAAACCGGCGAATATTTTCACGCGCAGCTCAAGGACGGCGACACCCGCGTTGCCGCGTCGATGCGCAAACTGCGAGCGCTGGGTTTGAACGACCAGGAGGCGTCCCTGTTGAAGGAGGTCGATGCCGGCCAGCAGGTTTATCTATCCGTGCGCAAGCAAGTGTTTGCGTACAAGGATGGCGGGCGCACCCAGGAAGTCGATCAGCTTGCCGATACCAGCTTGAAGAGCAGCTTCGCCCGCTACGCCCAGGCCCTGACCAGGCTATCCGAATACCAGAGCGCGCAAGCGAACCAGTTGGCCAGCCAATCGTCCGAGCAGTACGAGAACAGCGTCGCCGTCCTGCTGGCATTCGGCGCGCTGGCGCTGCTGACCGGCGGCTCGCTTGCCTGGGCGATTACGCACAGCGTGGTGGCGCCCTTGCGCCGCGCCGTGCAGTTTGCCGAGCGCGTGGCCGAAGGCGACCTGCGCGCCTTCCACGCGCCACGGCGTTACGACGAGATCGGCCAGTTACTCGATGCCCTGCAGCATATGACGTCCCGACTGGGACAGACCGTGCGCCAGGTGCGCGACGGCGCCCTCACCATCGATGCGGCCTCGCGCGAACTGTGGACCGGCAACCTCGATCTGTCGCGGCGCACCGAGCACCAGGCCGGATCGCTGGAAGAAACCGCCTCATCGATGGAGCAGATGACGGCGGCGGTGCGCGACACCACCAGCCACGCCCGCCAGGCGAATGAGCTGGTGCTGTCTGCGGCCGGCGTGGCCGGCAAGGGCGGCGCGGTGGTGCGCGATGTCGTGCAGACGATGGATGCGATCAGCGCTGCCGCCAAAAAAATCTTCGACATCATCGGGGTGATCGACAGCATCGCGTTTCAGACGAATATTCTTGCCTTGAACGCAGCCGTCGAGGCGGCCCGCGCCGGCGAACAAGGCCGCGGCTTCGCGGTGGTGGCTGCCGAAGTGCGCAACCTGGCGCAGCGCTCGGCGAGCGCCGCACGCGAGATCAAACAATTGATCAATGATTCGGTCGACAAGATCGAATCGGGCAGCGTGCTGGCGCACGCCGCCGGCGATACCATGTCCGACATTGTCGGCAGCGTCGCGCGCGTCACCGGCATCATGGCGCACATCGCGGCGGCCAGCGCGGAGCAGGAAACCGGCATCGGCGAAATCAACGGTGCGATCGCCGACATGGACAGTGTCACCCAGCAAAATGCCGCATTGGTGGAAGAAGCCGCCGCAACCGCGGAGGCGGTGCATGCTGAAGCTGCGCGTTTGACCGAGCTGGTCAACTTCTTCATGGTCGACGCCGACGTGCGGCCGACCGCGGCCCATCTTGCCGGTGAAGCAGCCGCGCCTGTCCGGGCCGCCCCGGCGCGCCTGGCATTGGCGCCGATATAAGGCGTGCCAGTCCATATCCGGTGCGAATGCAATGTGAGCGTGCAGACGCTGCCGTCCACGCGTAGTGGATTGACAATACGTCGGGTATAATCGAGCAAGGGTGATCGTACCGATCAGGTATGACAGGACACGCGATGGTCGGGCCGCCACGCGGTTCATTTACGTCTGCCGCCGATGTCACCTCATTATTTTCTCTGCGCCCTTCTCTGCGCCCTTTTCCCCACCCAATACCGAATTCAAACGACCGTTGCGATCGCGTCCATGCGCTCGCCAGCCGGCGTCCACGCCGCCGGTCCCCGGCCCATCCTGCCCCATATATCGCCGCCTCTTGCTGACCAGGAACGCCGCGCGACGGCGTCCGCTTGCCGCCACGCCGCGCAGGCGAAAGCCTGTGCCCGCACATCACATTAATAATGAACCGCCCGGTCGCAAAACCACGGCAAGGCTTTCCGGAGAAAAAAATGCGCATCGAAAAACAACTCTCAGCCACGTTCAAGCAGTTCACCCATTCCGGCAAGGCGGCGGCGGTGCTGCTGATCATGTGTACACTGGCTTCGCTGCTTATCGCCAACTCCGCGTGGGGCGAGGGTTATGTTGAATTCTGGCACAGCCATGTTGCCGGCCTGAGCATCGAGCACTGGGTCAACGATGCGCTGATGGCGATTTTTTTCCTGCTGATCGGTCTGGAACTCGAGCGCGAACTGTATAACGGCGAACTTTCCGATATCAGGAACGCCATGCTGCCGATCGTCGCTGCCGCGGGCGGCATCGCCGTTCCCGCGCTGATCCACTTCGCGCTCAATGGCGGCACCCCCACCCAGGCCGGCATCGGCATCCCGATGGCGACCGACATCGCATTCGCGCTGGGCGTGCTGAGCCTGCTCGGCAACAGGGTGCCGGCGTCGCTGAAGATTTTCCTGGCGGCGTTTGCCGTCATGGATGATCTGGGCGCCATCATCGTTATCGCCGTGTTCTACACGGTGCAGCTGTCCTTGCTGTACCTTCTGGCGGCGCTCGCCGTCTTCGCCGCCCTCATCGTGATGAATCGCGTGCTGCGCGTCCTGGCCCTGTTGCCGTACCTGCTGGGGGGTGTGTTGATGTGGTACCTGATGCTCAAATCAGGGGTGCACGCGACGATTGCCGGCGTGCTGCTGGCCTTTGCCATTCCTTACTCGACCAAACGGGATGACGCGCAATCGCCCTCGCACCGCCTGGAGAATGCGCTGCATACGCCGGTCGCCTTCATCATCCTGCCCGTGTTTGCCCTGGCAAACACGGCAATCGTCATCGGCGCCGGCTGGGCCGAAGAAATCCTGTCGGCCAACAGCCTCGGCATCCTGCTCGGGCTGGTCGTTGGCAAGCCTGTCGGCATCGTTCTATCCAGTTGCCTCGCTGTCACGCTCGGCATCTGCCGCCTGCCGCTCGATCTGGCGTGGCGGCATGTGCTCGGCGCCGGCCTGCTCGGCGGCATAGGTTTCACGATGTCGATTTTTATCACCAATCTGGCCTATACCGGGCAGGCCGGCATCATCACTTCCTCGAAAGTGGTGATCCTGCTGGCGTCCCTGACGGCCGGCCTGGTGGGTTTCGCCTGGCTGAAGGCGAGGGGGTCACCGCTGGCATCGGCCCCTGATCCGGAGGCCATGGATCTCGAGCCCAAAGCCGGCCTGAGCGGCTGAGCCAGGACCGCCGCTTAGCCGGTGCGCAGTTTCTTGACGATCTGCGCCAGCGAATACGGTTTGGTGATGAAGTCGTAATCGCAGACCTGCCCCGGCCCGCTTGCGGCATTTGCCTCGGCGGCGTAGCCCGAGGCCAGGATGATTTTCATGGTGGGCGACAGCGCCCTGGCTTTGGCCGCCAGTTCCACCCCGTTCATAAGCGGCATCACCACGTCACTGAACAGCACGTCGATGCGTGCCGGCCCCTGCAGGATTTCCAGCGCCTCCACGCCATTGCGCGCCGTCAGCACGTCGTAGCCCAGCGTGGTGAACAAGGCTGCCGCCATTTCGCGCACGTCGTCCTGGTCGTCCACCACCAGCGCCCGCTCCTGCTGGTCGTTGTCGACGCTGCGGGTTTCCGCCGCGGTCAGGGCTGGAAAATACAGCGAGATGGTGGTGCCCTTGCCGGGCGCGGAGTCGATCACCAGGTCGCCCTGCGATTGCCGGGCCAGGCCGTAAGCATGACTAAGTCCGAGCCCGGTGCCCTGGCCGACCGGCTTGGTGGTGAAGAAGGGGTCGATGGCGCGCACGGCGACGTCGCGGCTCATGCCGCTGCCGCTGTCGGTGACCTTGATGCACACATAGTCGCCGGCGGCCAGGGTGCCGACCTCGCCCGAGGCGAGCGACACGGCGCCGGTGGTAACGGCGATTCGTCCGCCTGCCGGCGTGGCGTCGCGTGCGTTGACGATCAAATTGAGCAGTGCCGACTCGAACTGCGCGGCGTCGATACGCACCAGCGGCAGGCCGGCGGCCAGCGTCACCTCGAACGCCACCGCGCCGGTGCTGGCGCGCCGCAACACCGGTTCGAAGGCGTCGATGACGGCGTTGAGGTCGTGGTTGTCTTGCTTCAAGGGCTGCTGGCGGGCGAACGACAGCAGTTGCTGGATCAGCTTGGCGCCGCGGTCGGTGGCGCGCGCCATGGCATCGAGCACCCGCTCGTCCTCGGGGGGGTGAGGACTGCGCTGCAGGATCGCCAGGCCGTTGACGACCACGCTCAACAGATTATTGAAGTCGTGCGCCACGCCGCCGGTCAGCTTGCCGATCGCTTCCAGTTTCTGCGAGTGAAACAGGGCCTCGCTGGTCCTGGCCAGATCCTCGGCCGCTTTTCTCCGTTCGGTGATGTCGCGGGTGACCTTGGCAAAGCCGATCAGCTGGCCGTGCGAATCCTTGATCGGGTCGATCACCACGTGGGCGTGGAAACGCGAGCCGTCCTTGCGCACGCGCCAGCCTTCGCTTTCGAAGCGGCCCTGCTCCAGGGCGGTGGCGAGAGCGCGCATCGGCATGCCGGCGGCACGGTCTTCGTCGATATAAAAGCGCGAAAAATGCGTGCCCACCACTTCGTGCTCGTCGTAGCCCTTGATGCGGCGCGCGCCGGCATTCCAGTTGGTGATATCGCCCTGCGGCGACAACATATAGATAGCGTAATCGGTGACGCCCTGCACCAGCAGGCGAAAACGTTCCTCGCTGGCGTGCAACTGTTCCGCCGCCAGTTTCTTGTCGGTGATGTCGCGGGTGATCTTGGCGAAGCCTTGCAAGCGTCCGGCATCGTCGTGGATCGCGTCGATCACCACCGAGGCCCAGAAGCGGCTGCCGTCCTTGCGCATGCGCCAGCCTTCGTCCTCGAACTTGCCTTCGGTAACTGCGGTGCGCAGATTCCGTTGCGGCACGCCGCCGGCGCGATCCGTGTCGCTGTAGAACACCGAAAAATGGCGGCCGATGATCTCGTCGGCGCGATAGCCCTTGAAGCGGCGGGCGCCGGCATTCCAGCTGTTGACGATGCCGTCGGGCGAGAGCATGTAGATGGCGTAATCGGTGACGCCGGCCACGAACAGAAGCAGCCGTTCGCCCTCCGACAGGACCGGCTCCGGGGCGGATACGGGTGGGACGGGAGGGAGCGGCAGGTCGGGAGGAGCAGCTTGCATACAAATATCTTTACAGTCCGTTGGTGCCTGCTTCTGCAAACGTTGTGACTATAACTGAAAAGAAATTAACTTGCGATTCAACACGATAAGGTAACTTCTTCTGGCGGAGAAAGTGAATTACCGTCGAATACTGACTTTTTGTTTTAGAATGAGGCAATTTTAGAAATTCAACATTCCGGTAAACCATGGCAACTGACGAGGATTCACCCCGGGCCATCATCGCGCGGCTGCTGGCCAGCGATCCCGACGCGGCGGTCGATACCAGCATCGCCATCCTCGAGCAGTTGGCCAGCAGCCTGGTCGGCATGATCGGGGAACACGGTTTTGAAACCTTGCTGTACCGCAGCGCACATCGCGTCAACCTCGACTTTCCCTGGCTGCTGTACGACCCGCGCACGCGCCCGGCCGATCCTGAATTGAATCAGCTGCGCGATTGTTTTGACGGCCAGGACAAGGCGCCCGCCTACGCGGCAAGCGAATTATTATTGACCACGCTGCTTGATATCCTGGCGGTCCTGATCGGCGAGCACATGACCAAATTGATCGTGCAACCTGCACTCGATCGCGCCAGCACAAGAAACAAAAGCAAGGAGCAGCACAATGGGTAAGCGCGTACACATCGCCAAGCTGGTATCGGGCGTGCCAGGGTTCGACGAATTGCTCGGCGGCGGCGTTCCCGAGTTTTCGTTCAACCTGATTGCCGGCACCCCTGGCAGCGGCAAGACCACCCTCGCCCACCAGTTGATGTTTTCGCTGGCCAATCCGCAACGGCGCGCCCTGTTTTTCACGGTGCTGGGCGAGCCGCCCCTGAAAATGCTGCGCTACCAGCAGCAGTTTTCCTACTTCGATTTCGACAAGGTGGAAACCTCGATCCGCTTCGTCAACCTGGCTGCCGACATGGTAGACGGCAACTTCGACCGGGTACTGGCACGCATCATCGACGAGGTGCAGGAATATGCGCCGAGCCTGGTGTTTGTCGACTCGTTCCGCTCGGTCGTGCAGGCCACGCCGACCGGGGAGCAGGGATTTTCGGATTTGCAGCAATTCATTCAGCAACTGGGCATGCAAATGACCAGCTGGCAAGCAACCACCTTCCTGATCGGCGAATACCTGCAGCCCGATACCGAGTCGGGCCCGGTGTTCACTGTCGCCGACGGCATCCTGTGGCTGTCGCAACTGGTGCGCGGCGACTCGATGGTGCGCAAGATCCAGGTGGTGAAAATGCGCGGCGCCGCCCAGAAACTGGGGTCGCACACCTTCCGTATCGACAACAACGGTGTGCAGGTGTTCCCGCGCGCGGTGATGCGGGCGCCGGATGCATCGGCGCCCATGCTCGGCAGCGAGCGCCTCTCGACCGGCGTTGCCGGACTCGACGCCATGATGGGCGGCGGTATACCTGCCGCTTATTCCCTGCTGGTGGCGGGACCTTCCGGTTCCGGCAAAACCATCCTGGCGACGGAATTCCTGGCCGAGGGCGCGCGCCGCGGCGAACACGGCATCATCGCCGCTTTCGAAAAAAGCCCCAACCAACTGTTAAGCAACAAACTAAACGAACTGGTAAGCACTGGCATGGTCGGCGTGGTCAACACGCGCACCCTCGACCTGTCGATCGACGAGATCCTGCACGAACTGGTGACCATGATCGATGCCACCGGCGCGCGCCGGGTGGTAATCGATTCCCTGTCCGGCTTCGAGCTGGCATTGTCGTCGATCTTCCGCGACAATTACCGCGAAGCACTGTACCGCCTGGTGGCGGTACTTACCGGCAAAGGGGTGACGGTGATGATGACGACCGAACTGGAGGACCGCTACGACGTGCTGCGCTTCAGTTCCTACGGCAATGCCTTCCTGGCCGACGCCATCATCAACCAGCGCTATGTCGAACTGGACGGCAAATTCTGCCGCGTGGTGTCGGTGATCAAGGTGCGCGCAAGCGACCACAGCAAGGATATGCGCTTCTACGACATCGTCGACGGCCACACCGTCATCGGCGAGTGCGTGAAAGGCTACACCGGCGTGTTGTCGGGCAAGCCGCTGCGCACCAGGCGGGCGGCAAGAGTCAAGAAACCGCTCGGGATGTCGTGAGCCTG
>JAQGNM010000045.1 GCA_028291845.1 Massilia sp.
GTCCTTCTTGCCATGCAGGCTGGGCGCCCAGAAGCTGTGAATGACGTCGGCGCTGGTCAATTTCAAAATCACCGGTCGGCCCACCGGTACGTGCACTTCGTTGGCAGTAGTAAACATCCTGGACGGATCTTCGTCAAGATAGCGCGCGCCCCACCACCACATGTGGCCGGTCACTTCGATTTGCACGCCGTCTTTCAAGGGCAGGTGGGCCAGGCGCCGCATCGTCCCGAAGTCGGCCACCACCAGCCCCAGCAGCAGCACGGCCGAGATCAGCACGGCGATGGTGATGCGGCGCTGCAGGCGCGGTTCCGGCTGAGCAAGTGAACTGACGTCGGCCGGCGCTGGGGTGGCGCTGTGCGGGGCGCGCCAGATGGCATATAGAAAGGCGGCCAGCACGGCGGCGAAGACGATACTGCAAATTAACAGGGTCAGGCGCCACAGCTGGTGGATTTCAGCGGCCTGAACGCCGCCCGGTTCCAGCACGCTGTGGGCCGGCAGTTGCTGCGCGGCCGCGCAACAACAGGCGCCGAACAGCATGGCGAGGACCGCAAAAGCGCGACGCATCTTCATACTGCCATCCTTAACCGCGCGGCGCGGCGGCGGCGTCGGCGGCGTTTTTCGGCGCCGCCTTTTCGCGCCGGCCTTCCGGTGGGGCCGTCTGGAATTCATCGCTGCGCGACGGCGCCGCATCTTCGCGCACCTGTCCGCTCATCGAACGCACGTAGGCCACCAGCTGCCACACCTGTTCGTTGGTGAGATGGCCGCCGAAGGCCGGCATGCCGTTGGGCCGGCCTTCGATGATGGTGGCGTAGATATTCGCCGGCTCGCTGCCGTAGATCCACTTGTCGTCCATCAGCGCCGGACCCATGCCGCCGCCGCCCTGCGAATGGCAGCCGCTGCAATTGAATTTCCTGAACAGCGATTTTCCCTGCGACATGGCGTAGGCATTTTCTTCGTATTTATTCGGCACGGGCGGGTGCGGTTGCGGCGCGCCCGGTTCGATCTCGCTCAAGCGCGCGGCCGGTTGGGTGGCGGCGGTAGCGGGCGGCGGCGGCGCCGGCCGCTCTTCGCGATAGCAGGCCGACAGGCCAGCGAGCATCGACAGGGTGCACAGGCACAGGCGGGCGCGGTTCATGGGCGCTCCCCGCCGCTGACCAGCGGCAACCGTGGCACCTGGTAGTCGGCCAGGATGCGGTCGATATCGGCGCGGCGGCGCACCAAAGCGTCATCGAGTTCAGCGAGCAAAGCCTGGTTGCCGCGCTTGACGCCGACCGCCACATCGAACGCGAATGGCTCAGGGGTGCCGGGCGGGGCGCTGGCAATGCGCGTCTGCAGGGGGTGGCGCGCGCGGGCGGCGAACATGCCTGCCTGCGGGCCCCACAGCAGCGCCGCATCGATGCTGCCGTCGTCCACCGCAGCGATCATGCGCTGGGCGGCGGGGCCGTCGCCGAAGATGGTGAAGCCGGTGACGTTGGCGGTGGCGCCGGCGCGGGTGAGGGCGTGGCCGGCCGGGGTGGCGGCCATGTCGTTGCCGACCAATTGCACGCCGATGCGCCGGCTGCGGATGGCGGCGCTGTCGAAGGCGGGAGCGCTCTCGCCCCGGCGGGTGACGAACACGTAGCCCGAGCGGTAATACGGCCGGGTGGTGGCGACCCGTTCGAAATCTGCCGGCACGCCGATCAGCACGTCGCACATATTGGCGCCCAGGGTGCGGCGCACGTAGCCGCGGCGCTGGGGCCACCAGTCGTACTCCAAGGTGGCGTGCAATTCGGCCGCCAGCACTTCGGCGATGCGGTTTTCAAAACCGTCGCCGTGCTGGTTGGAATAGGGCAGGTTGTCGGGATCGGCGCACACCCGCAGCGTCCTCGATGCGGCGGCGCTCGACTCTGCCGGACTGGCATGGGCGGCGCCGGCGGCGACGAGCGCGGCGGCGGCCAGCACGGCGCGCCAGCGCCGCCGCTTATGGCAGGGCAAAGACATACAGCATGCCTCCCTTGGCGGTGTATTTCGGCAGGTCGCGCGTGAGGTTGATCATGCCGGTGGCGGCGGTGCCGTCGCGCGGGTCGATGTCGCCCGAGACGATGGTGCCGGCCCAGCCGCCGATGCCGGAGAGCACGGCGATGTACTGCTTGCCATCCGGACCACGGTAGGCCACCGGCTGGCCGATGATCCCCGAACCGACCTTGTATTGCCACAGCAGCTTGCCGCTGCGCGCATCGATGCCCTTGAACCAGCCATCCATGGTGCCGTAGAACACCACGTCGCCGGCCGTGGCCAGCGCCCCGCTCCAGACCGGGAAGTTCTCCTTGATGGTCCATATTTTTTTGCGCGCCACCGGATCCCAGGCAGTGAATTCGCCGCGGTGCCCGCCGGGACCTGGATATTGCTTGATGCTGGCGCCCACATAGGGGGTGCCGGCAATGTAGCTGGTCTCGAAGGTCTCGGCGTCCTGGCAAATGTTCTGCATGGGGATATACAACAGGCGCGTGCGCGGCGACCAGGCCGCCGGCTGCCAATCCTTGGCGCCCGGCGCGCCGGGGCAGATGTCGCGCACCGGCGTGCCGGTCTGCGGGTCCTTGGCCGGGTTGTAGATCAACTTGCCCGTTTGCAGATCGACCCCGGTGCTGGTGGTGATGTGGGCGTACGGGCTGGCCGACAGCACCTGGCCGCTGGCGCGGTCGAGCATATACAGGTAGCCATTGCGGTCGGGATGCAAAATGACTTTCTTTTGTACGCCGTTCACCGGCACCTCGACCAGCACGTTTTCGTTGACGCCGTCGTAATCGTGCAGGTCGTGCGGGCTCCACTGGTAGTACCAGGCGGCCTGGCCGGTATCGGGCTTGCGGGCGAAGATGCCGGAGGTCCACTTGTTATCGCCCGGCCGCTGCTGCGGATTCCACGGCCCCGGATTGCCGGTGCCGTAATAGATCAGGTCGGTTTCGGCATCGTAGGACAGGAAGCCCCACACGGTGCCGCCGCCGATTTTCCAGCTTTCGCCCGGCCAGCTGCTCTTGCCAAGGTCCTTGCCGCGGTCGCTGGCATAGTAAGGTTTGAAGTCCGCGCCAATCAGTACTTCGCTGTCGGGGCCGGTGCTGTAGGCGCGCCAGGCGATCTTGCCGCTATTGGCGTCGAGCGCCGTGAGCCAGCCGCGCACCCCCAGCTCGCCACCGCTGTTACCGACCAATACCTTGCCCTTGACCACGATCGGCGCCATCGTCACCGTTTCGCCCTTTTCGATGCTGCCAAGCTTGGCGCGCCACAGTTCCTTGCCGCTGCTGGCATCGAGCGCAATGGTGCTGGCATCGAGCGTATTCATGAAAATTTTGCCGTCGGCATACACTACACCGCGGTTGACGACATCGCAGCACGCCACGCCCTGGCTGCTGGCGCGCGGTTTGGGGTCGTATTTCCATTTCAGGGGCGCGCCCGGTTTGTTCAGGTCGAGCGCATACACCAGGTTGGGATAAGGGGTAACGATGAACATGGTGTTGCCGGCAACGATGGGCGCGGCTTCGTGTCCGCGCAGCACGCCGGTGCTGAATGTAAAGGCCAGCGTGAGCTTGCTGGCGTTGCCCGGCGTTATTTCCGAGAGGGGGCTGAAGCGTGTATTGGCATAATCGTGGGCAGCCATCGGCCAGTTGCCGTCGGGCGCTACGGGCGCCGCTGCCACAGCGTGCAGGGCCGTCAGCGCACAGCAGGTGGCGATGAGGGCGGAAAAGCTGCCGGCAGCCAATCGGTTCGAGCGTTTCATGAGACCGTTTTCACCTTGGTAAAATTGGTATCTTTCGGTTGGTGATTAAGGGTAAGACATACTTACAATGCATTGCTAATAATAATTAAAAGCAAAGATTATCTATGTTATCCACTTAACTCAGCCGCTCAAATTGCGCGCTCGGAGGCAGATTTAATCTTCAGGAAATCACGAACACATGGCGCGGCCCGGCGCCAGGGCTGGGTGACAATCGTCCTGGAGCCGGGCCTTTTGCGCCGCCGCCCGGATCGCTTCC
Source organism: Massilia sp. (assembly GCA_028291845.1). Classification (GTDB taxonomy): domain Bacteria; phylum Pseudomonadota; class Gammaproteobacteria; order Burkholderiales; family Burkholderiaceae_D; genus JAFCUW01. The sequence goes on from JAQGNM010000045.1 coordinate 4,008, forward strand.
AGGGTCGCCCCTGGTGTGATCAGGTTGCCGTCGTAACGCAATTCGATCAGTGCCGGCAACGAGGTCGAACGGGTGTGTTCGAGCGCGCGTGCAAGCGCCGGGCCGAATTCGGCGGTGTGTTCGACTACTTCGCCTGATGCACCATAGGCCAGCGCCAGGTCGGCGAAATCGGGATTGTGCAGGGCGGTGCCGGACACCCGCGCGGGATAGTTTTTTTCCTGGTGCATGCGGATGGTGCCGAACATCGAATTATTGAAAACGATGATGACGACTCCGGCCTTGTACTGCACCGCGGTGGCCAGCTCCTGGCCGTTCATCATGAAATCGCCGTCGCCCGCGAGCGCTACGACCGGGCGGTCCGGCGCGCGCAGCTTGGCGGCGACGGCGGCGGGCACGCCATATCCCATTGCGCCTGCGGTGGGGGCGAGTTGCGAAGGCTGCGCGGCGTAATGCCAGTAACGGTGCCACCAGCTCGAGAAATTGCCTTCCCCGTTGCAGATGATCGCGTCCGGGATCCGCTCGCGCATTGCCCCGACGCACTGGC
>JAQGNM010000046.1 GCA_028291845.1 Massilia sp.
CGCCTGGTAGATCGCCATCAGCGGGCCCAGACCCCTCGACACGGTCGGGAACTGCCAGAAGGTCGGCATCAGTTTCGGGTGCGGATACGAGGACAGGCCCTTGCCGCCGACTTCGCGGCGGAAGTTCAAGAGCTGCTCTTCCGACAGCCGGCCTTCGAGATAGGCGCGGGCATAGATGCCGGGCGAGGAGTGGCCCTGGATGTACAGCAGGTCGCCGCCGTGGGTGTCGGTCGGGGCGTGCCAGAAGTGGTTGAAGCCGATGCCGAGCATGTTGGCCAGCGAGGCGAACGACGAGATATGCCCGCCCAGGTCGCCGTCGGCGCGGTTGGCCTTGACCACCATCGCCATGGCGTTCCAGCGCATCCACGAGCGCAGGCGCTCCTCGTATTCGAGGTTGCCCGGGCAATGGGTTTCCAAGTGGGTGGGAATCGTGTTGACGTATGCGGTATTGCTGGAAAACGGGATGTGGGCGCCACGCCGACGGGCCAGGTCGACCAGGCGCTCCATCAGGTAGTGGGCGCGCTCCGGGCCCTCGTTTTCAATAACCGCTTCGAGCGCTTCGAGCCATTCTTTGGTTTCGAGGGTGTCCGGGTCGTTGGCGGCTTGGGCCGTCAACTGATCGAGTTGAGCTGACATTGATGCGTCTCCTTGTGGTGGGCGCCCTGCAGGCAGGCGATGAAATTCCACGGCCGGCGGACGATTATCTGGTTTGTATTACAAGATTAGCTGGATTCACCCCCAAGCTAGTAGGAACATTCTAACAGTACTTGATCATTATCTCAAATGGCGAGATTTGATTTCATAATGTGGGAAATACCTGAATCACCCCTCCTTGTGCAGCACAAGTATGGAAGACGCCGAAAGCCGGCGGCGCGCGCCATTGGCAAGCGCCTTATAATCGCGGTTCCCTTCCCGCTTCCTCCTTACTGATATGTCCGCACAATTGATCGATGGCGTCGCCCTTTCCCACCAACTTCGCAGCGAGATCGCCAGCCGCGCCGCCGCCCTCACCGCGCAGGGCAAGCAGCCGGGCCTGGCGGTGATCCTGGTGGGGGCCGATCCGGCCAGCCAGGTCTACGTGCGCAACAAGGTCAAAGCCTGCGCCGACGTCGGCTTTCACTCGGTACTGGAGAAATACGAAGCTGAAATGACGGAAGCGGCCTTGCTGGCCCGCATCGCCGCCCTCAACGAAGACCCGGCCATCCACGGCATCCTGGTGCAGATGCCCTTGCCGCGCCATATCAACCCGCACAAGGTGATCGAAGCGATTTCGACCAGTAAAGATGTCGACGGCTATTCGGTGCTGTCGGCGGGCGAGCTGATGACCGGCCTGCCGGGCTTTCGGCCGTGCACCCCGTACGGCTGCATGAAACTGATCGAAAGCACGGGCGTCGATTTGCGCGGCAAGCACGCGGTCGTGATCGGCCGCAGCAACACGGTCGGCAAACCAATGGCGCTGTTGCTCTTGCAAGCGAACGCTACCGTCACCATCTGCCATAGTGCAACGGAGGATCTCGGTCTGTACACGAAGCAAGCCGACATCGTCGTTGCCGCCGTCGGCCGCCGCAACACCTTGACGGCCGACATGGTCAAGCCGGGCGCCATCGTCATCGACGTCGGCATGAATCGCGACGATGCCGGCAAATTGTGCGGCGACGTCGACACCGCCGCCGTGCGCGAGGTGGCCTCGTTCATCACCCCGGTGCCGGGCGGCGTCGGACCGATGACGATCACTATGCTTTTAATGAACACGGTAGAAGCCGCCGAACGCGGCACTACCTGATTTGACTGTCGCGCTAAAAAGACATTGAACTCTTCGGCAGCACATGACTCTGACATTGGAAAGAAACCATCATGAATAACGACCTGATTTCCAACCCCCTGCTGGATTTTTCCGGCCTGCCCCGTTTCGACGCCATCAAGCCCGAGCATGTGCAGCCCGCTGTGGACAAGCTGATTGCCGACGCCGCCGCCGTGGTCGCCGAGCTCGAGCAGCCATCAAACAATGTCAACTGGGACAATTTCGTCATCCCGCTGGAAGTGGCGACCGAGCACCTGGGCCGCGCCTGGGGTATCGTCAACCACTTGAATGGCGTCATGGACACGCCGGAGCTGCGCGCCGTCTACAACGACAACCAGCCGAAGGTGACGGAGTTCTGGACCGCGCTGTCGCAGAACGAGGCGCTGTTCGACAAGTACAAGCAGTTGAAAGCCAATCCCGACTACGTCAACCTGTCGCCGGCACGCAAGAAAATCATCGACAACGCCCTGCGCGATTTCCGCCTGGGCGGCGCCGAATTGCCGGCCTCGAAAAAAGAACGTTTCGCCGAGATCCAGGAACAGCACGCCGCGGTCAGCACACGCTTCTCCGAAAACGTGCTCGACGCCACCAACGATTATCAATTGGTGGTCGATGAGCTCGCCGACCTGGCCGGCGTGCCCGAAGACGCCGTGCAAGCGGCGCGCGCCGCCGCCGAAGCGGCCGGCAAATCCGGTTATTTGTTCACCCTGCATTACCCCAGCTATTTTCCGCTGCTGCAATTTGCCCATAAACGCAGCCTGCGCGAAACCATTTATCGGGCCAGCGCCACCAAGGCGTCCGAAATGGGCACGGTGTTTTCCGAACTGGAAAAGTGGGATAACACCAGCAACATCGCGACCTTATTGAAACTGCGCGACGAGGAAGCCAAGCTGCTCGATTACCGCAACTTCGCCGAAGTGTCGCTGGTGCCGAAGATGGCGCAAAGTCCCGAGCACGTCATCGAATTTCTCGAAGACCTGGCCCGCCGCGCCCGGCCGTATGCCGAGAAAGACCTGGCGGAACTGCGCGCCTTTGCCAAAGACAATCTGGGAATCGAGCAACTGGAAGCCTGGGATGTCGCTTACGCCTCGGAAAAACTGCAGGAAGCGCGCTACGCCTTCTCGGCGCAGGAAGTCAAAGAATATTTCCCCGAGCCGAAAGTGGTGTCGGGTCTCTTCAAGCTGGTCGAATCGCTGTTTTCGGTGGCGATTTCCGCCGATACCGCCGCCGTCTGGCATCCGGATGTGCGTTTCTTCCGCATCGAGCGCGATGGCCAACTGATCGGCCAGTTCTATCTCGATCTGTACGCCCGTGCCGGCAAGGGCGGCGGCGCCTGGATGGACGATGCGCGCGGACGGCGCCTGGACCTGGGTGGCACGGTGCAAACGCCGATCGCTTATCTCACGTGCAACTTTACTCCACCGGCAACAGTCGATGGCAAGTTGCAGCCGTCCCTGTTCACCCATGACGAAGTGACAACCCTGTTCCACGAATTCGGCCACGGCCTGCACCACATGCTGACGCAAGTCGATGAAATCGGCGTTTCCGGCATTTCCGGCGTCGAGTGGGATGCGGTCGAGCTGCCGTCGCAGTTCATGGAAAACTTTTGCTGGGAGTGGGATGTATTGCAGCAACTGACCAGCCACGTAAAAACCGGCGAGCCGCTGCCGCGCGCCCTGTACGACAAGATGCTGGCCGCGAAAAATTTCCAGTCCGGCATGCAGACCCTGCGCCAGGTGGAGTTCTCCCTGATCGACATGCACCTGCACTACGACTTCGATCCGGCCAGCCAGCAGAGCGTGCAGGAACTGATCAACGACGTGCGCCAAAAGTTTTCGGTGATGATGCCGCCCGCATTCAACCGTTTCCAACACTCGTTCGGCCATATTTTTGCCGGCGGCTACGCAGCCGGTTACTATAGCTACAAGTGGGCCGAGGTCTTGTCCGCCGATGCCTACGCCGCTTTCGAGGAAGCGGTGGCGGCCGGCGGCGGCGCTTTGTCGGAAGACACCGGCAAGCGATTCCAACAAGAGATCCTGGCTGTCGGTGGTTCGCGCCCCGCGCTGGAATCGTTCAAAGCGTTCCGCGGCCGCGAGCCGAGCATCGATGCCTTGTTGCGCCATAGCGGTATGGGGTCTTGAGGCGCCATTCTTAAGGGTCCCGTTTCAGGAGTGGGTATGATTTGCAAGAGAGTCCGCAAGGTGCGTATTTTTGCGCTGGCGTTGGCGCTGGCCGCCGTGGCCGGCGGCGCCAGCGCGCAGATGTACACCTGGAAGGATGCCAGGGGCGTCACCCATTTCAGCGACCAGCCGCCGCCGGCCGGCGCGGCCAAAGCGGCGCCGGCCATCAAAACCGTGCCGCGCGCCGGCGCCAGCCAGCCCGCCCTGCCGTATGCCTTGAACGAAGCGGTCAAGCGCAATCCGGTGGTGCTCTACACCACCTCTTCCTGCACCGCCTGCGACCAGGGCCGCGCCCTGTTGCAGCAGCGCGGCGTGCCGTTCAGCGAAAAGACCGTCAATTCCAACGAAGACCAGCAAAAATTGAAGGCGGCAGGCAGCGATGCGCGCCTGCCCCTGCTGGTGGTCGGCGGCGCCAGGCACATCGGTTTCGAGGCGGTGGCGTGGCAGGAGGCCTTGACGGCGGCGAACTACCCCCTGCAATCGCGCCTGCCGGCTGGCTGGCGCCAGGCGCCGGCGGTGGCGGCCGCCCCGGCCCCCGCTGCGCAGCCTGCGCCCGAGCTGGTGCAGCAGCCGCCGGCGATGCCGCAAGTCACGCCGCAAAAGCCGCCACCGGAAAACGCCCCGCCCGGCTTCCGGTTCTAGCGCTGTGTTTTAATGCTGTCGTTTTAATGCTATCTCGATCTCTGTCCATATATAACCGGTCCACCTTCCACAGGCGCGCATGACCCGTATCGATTTTCATACCAACATCCCCGACAAGGTCGCCTACGCCTGCCGCTTGTCGCGCAAAGCCTTCGCCGCCGGCGGCAAGCTGGTGTTACTGGCCGAGGATGCGGCGCAGGCGCAGCAGCTCGATGCCGCCCTGTGGAGCGTCTCGGACACCGATTTTCTGCCGCACGTGCTGGCCGGCGACGTGCTGGCGACGCAGACGCCGATCATCGTCACCCATGACGATGGCACCGATTTCCCGCACGGCGACATGCTGGTCAACCTGAGCCGCCGCACGCCGCAGCGCCTGGAGCGTTTTCAGCGCGTCTTTGAAATCATTTCCCTCGATGAGGCCGATGCCGCCGAAGGCCGCAAACGCTATGTCGCCTATAAAAAGCAGTCCTATCCCTTGACCCATTTCGTTGCAGGCCAGTCATGAGCAATTTCCCATCGTTCGATCCCAGCATTCCGGTACTCACCGAGGTGTTCCAGGAACCTGCGGCAGCGGCCGCCTCTGCGGTCGACTGGGAGGCGCTCGAGCGGCGTCTGTTCGAACACCTGATGGAAAACATCCACGGCCAGATCGAGTCCGCCGTGGAGCGCGCGATGCAGCTTGCCATCGGCGACATCCGCAACAGCGTGCGCGGCGCCGTGAAAGAAATCATCGCGCAAGAAATTTCCCGGCTCAAGTCGCCCACGGCCTGAGCGGCGCGCTTACAAACTGTTTCTATCTGCGGTGCACGGCCGCGGTACGGCTGCGTTTACCACTTTGCGAAGCAGAAAAATTGTTGTACCGTCTGTCCTTACGTAAATTCTGATCACCAACCTTTGGAGAATGTCCATGCAGTTCACCACCAAGCTGATTCCTCTCGCCATTGCCCTCGCCTTTGCCGGCAGCGCCAGCGCACAAGAGGTGGTCAAGATCGGTCACGTTGCACCAATCTCGGGCCCGAGCGCCCACTTGGGCAAGGACAATGAAAACGGCGCGCGGATGGCGATCGAAGAGCTCAATGCCAAGGGTTTTATGATCAACGGCAAGAAAGTGACGCTGCAGCTGCTGGCGGAAGACGACGGCGGTGACCCGAAACAAGGCACCTCGGTCGCGCAGAAGCTGGTCGACGCGCACGTCAACGGCGTCATCGGTCACCTCAATTCCGGCACCACTGTCCCCGCTTCGCGTATCTACAACGACGCCGGCATCCCGCAGATTTCGCCATCGGCCACCATCCCGACCTACACCAAGCAAGGTTTTAAGGGCGCTTTCCGCGTGGTCGCCAACGACAACAAGCTCGGCGGTACACTGGGGCGTTACGCGGTCGAAAAGCTGGGCGCCAAGAGCATCGCCGTGATCGACGACCGCACTGCCTACGGCCAGGGTGTCGCCGATGAATTCATCAAGGGCGCCAAGGCCAAATTCCCGGGCGTGAAAATGGTCGGCAAGGAATTCACCACCGATAAGGCGACCGACTTCACCGCCATCCTGACCTCGATCAAAGCCAAGAAGCCTGACCTGGTCTTCTTCGGCGGCATGGACTCGGTTGGCGGCCCCATGCTCAAGCAAATGAAAGCGCTCGGCATCACGGCGAAATTCATGGGCGGCGACGGTGTCTGTACCGAAGCGGTCTCGAAGCTGGCCGGCGACGGCATCGGCGAAGGCACCATGACCTGCGCCGAAGCGGGCGGTGTCGAAGGCGCGCAAGAGAAGGTCATGGCCGACTTCGTTGCCCGCTACAAGAAGAAATACAACGCCGACGTGCAGATCTATGCACCGTACGTCTACGATGCGGTGATGACGATGGCGACCGCCATGCAGAACGCCAAGTCCGCCGACCCTGCCAAGTATTTGCCGGAACTGAAAAAAATCAAGTACCAGGGCGTGACCGGCATGATCCAGTTCGACCAGTTCGGCGATATCAAGGATGGCGCGTTGACCTTGTTTACTTACAAGGGCGGCAAGAAGACCAAGATCGAAGTGGTGCGATAATTTGGGGGGACTGGCGCCGTAGGTGCCTGTCCCATGTTTGAGTTGCGACAGAGAATAAAAAAAGCCGGGACGCATGCGTGCCGGCTTTTTCATTTTTTGCTTCCGTTCGAGCATGGGACAGGCACCTGCGGTCCGAACGCGGCCCGGCCAGTCCCCCTACTGCCCGCTATCACTTCTGCGACAACACCCACTTCACCAGCGTTCTCGCTTCAGCCTCATTCACCTGCGGATTGGCCGGCATCGGCACCGCGCCCCACGCACCGCTGCCGCCCTTCATGACCTTGGTAACCAGTTTATCTTCGGCATCCTTCTGACCCGCATACTTGGCGGCGACGTCCTTGAAGGCTGGACCGACGAGTTTGTTGGCGACAGCGTGGCAAGCCATGCAATTTTTTGCCTTGGCCAGATCGGCATTGGCCATGGCGCTGGTCGATGCCAGCGCGGTGGCCAGCATGCACAACATCATCGAACGTTTCATGTAACTCTCTCCAAAGGGTAGTGCCGTATTCTAGCAAGTTTGCGCGGCCTCGCTGCCGGCGTTACATTCCATAACGCTTTCGCCATGCTGCACGTTGACCACAAGCGCCCGCAAGTTTGCGTTTTTTTGCCACACGGCACTAAAATCTTTGTAAGATGGGGGCAGAAAAGGAGCTCACATGCCGCTTATCATGATCATTGCCGCCCTGGTGGCCCTGCGCTACTTCGAAGTATGGAAGTTTGCCGACATGTCCTGGTGGTGGGTCGGCGGCGCCATGCTGTTTGCTTTCATCTGGTTCGAGTTTATTGAAAAGATGCTCGGCCTGGACAAGAAAAAAGCCCACAATGTTGATGAAGAACGCCGCAAGGCGCGTGTCGCCGCGTCGTTCGAAAAGAAGCGCAAGTAGTTCTGCCAGCGTGCCGAGGCGCGCTATCATGGCTTACCGGTGAGTCGCCGGGCATATCGATAGCTGCCTTATCCAATGAAATACCTATGAATCTGGAATTGCGCCAGTTGCGCTATTTCGTCACGGTCGCCGAAGAATTGCATTTCGGCCGTGCCAGCGCGCGTCTGCACATGACCCAGCCGCCCCTGTCGCAAGCCATCCAGGGCCTCGAAGACGTTCTTGGCACAGTTCTGTTCGAGCGCAATCGCCGCAGCGTGGCCTTGACGCCCGCCGGCGCCGCCCTGCTGCCGGAGGCCAGAAGGCTGCTGGCGCAGGCGGGAGAGTTGCCCGAACTGGTGCGCGCCGCCGCCGCCGGCGAGACGGGCCGGCTGGCGCTGGCCTTTGTGTCTTCCGCCGACTACAGCGTGCTGCCGCCTTTTCTGCGCAGCTACCGCGCCGCCTTTCCGCAGGTGCACATCGTATTGCAGGAAGCGACCTCCGACATCCAGGTCGACGACCTGCTGCACAACCGCATCGACGCCGGCCTGTTGATCCCGCCGCTGCCGGACAAGGCGCACGCCGAACTCGAATACGTAAAATTGATCGAGGAACCGCTGATCCTGGCCGCGCCCGCCGGCTTGCTGCCGGCCGGGGCGCTGTCGCTGAAAGACGCCCCGCGCCTGCCGCTGATCATTTTTCCCCGGCTGATCGCGCCGGGGCTGCACGACGCCATCCTCGGCTGCTTCGCCGGCGCCGGCATCACGCCGGAGATCGGCCAGCAGGCGATCCAGATGCAAACCATCGTCAGCCTGGTGTCTGCCGGCATGGGCATGGCACTTGTGCCACAATCCGTGTCGAACCTGATGCGCCCCGGCGTCGACTACCGCGAACTGCTCGACAGCAGGCCGCTGGTCGAGACGGGATGCGCCTGGCGCCGCGACAATGCGTCGCCCGTGCTGCGGGGATTTTTGGATTTACTTAGGAAGACACACTGATGCTCACTCACCCGATGCCCGATCCCGTGGCATTTTCGCTCGGCCCGCTCCAGGTTCACTGGTATGGTTTGATGTATGTGCTGGCCTTCGGCCTGTTCCTGACGCTGGGCCGCGTGCGCATCCGCCAGCCGCACATCGCCGCGCAAGGGTGGAAGAAGGAAGACCTCGACGACATGCTGTTCTACGGCATGCTCGGCGTGATCGTCGGCGGCCGGCTGGGCGAAGTGTTCTTCTATACGCCAAAAATGTTTTTCAACGACCCGCTTGAAATCTTCAAGGTCTGGCACGGCGGCATGTCCTTCCATGGCGGCTTCATCGGCGTGCTGATCGCCATGGCGCTGTGGTCGCGCAAAGCCGGCCGCAACGTGCTCGACGTTCTCGACTTCATCGCCCCGCTGGTGCCGCTTGGCTACGCCGCCGGGCGCCTGGGTAATTTCATCAACGCCGAACTGCCCGGACGCGTGGCCGACGCCACCCTGCCGTGGGCGATGCACTGGCCCGATACCCGCTATCCGCTGCACCCGGTTCCCGTATTCCTGGAAGGCCTGCGCCATCCCTCGCCGCTTTACCAGATGCTGATCGACGGCCTGCTGGTATTCGTCATCGTCTGGCTGTACTCGCGCTCGCCGCGGCCACGCCTGGCGGTGGGAGCGCTGTTCACCACCTTGTACGGCTGCGCGCGCTTTTTCACCGAGTATTTCAGAGTGCCGGACTGGCAGGTGACGGTGGCGGGTTTACCGATCACCTCGGGACAGATGCTGTCGCTGCCGATGATTATTGGTGGCTTGCTGATGCTGGCGTGGGCGTATCGCAATCCGCATTATGCCGGCATACCGGCGCGATGATCAGCGGCGGTCATTAGCAGGGGGTCTGGCACATGTGCCTGACCCATTTTTGAAGCCGCCAACACCGATATTTCGGCAAGCGCTGTCAGCCAGCGCATAATTTGCTTCAAAGCCAAATGGGGACAGGCACCTAACGGCGCCAGTCCCCGGCGAGCACCATACCCTTCCACAGCATATACAGCGCCAGCGCATACAAGATATACGCAAACACCCGGCGCAACCGCTGCACCGGCCACTTGTGCGCCGTCCTCGCCCCCAGCGGCGCCATCAGCACGCTGGCGGTCGAAATGATCGCCAGCGCCGGCAGGTAAATAAAACCCAGCGAGTGCGCCGGCAGTTGTGCCTCTCCCATGCCGAACCAGATGTTCGCCAGCGTTCCGGCCAGCGCGATGGGAAAGCCCAGCGCCGCGCTGGTCGCCACCGCATTGTGGATGCGCACGCTGTACCAGGTCATGAAGGGAATCGACACGAAACCGCCGCCGGCGCCGACCAGGCCGGCCAGGATGCCGATGCCGCCGCCGGCCGCGAACATGGCCGGCTTGCCCGGCAGCGGGTAGCGGCCGGCCGGCTTGGTATCGATCAGCATCTGGGTGGCGGCCACGGCGACGAAGATCCCGAAGAACAGCGCCATCACCATCGGGTTCATTTGCTTGCCGATCCACGGTCCGATCCACGAGCCGGCCAGGAAGCCCGGCGTCAGCAGCCAGACGATGTCCCAGCGCACCGCGCCTTTGAGGTGATGGGCGCGCACCGAGGAAATCGATGTAAACAGTATGGTGGCAAGGCAGGTGGCGATCGCCATGTGGACGATCAGGGACGGCGGAAAGTCGAGCGACGTAAAAATCATCGTCATGAACGGCACCAGGATCATGCCGCCGCCGATCCCCAGCAAGCCGGCGGCAAAGCCACCGAACACGCCCATTGCACACAGCGCCGCTACCAGGGTCCAGCTCATTGGTTCATCCCGTAAAACGGGCAAGGCCCGGGTGAGCGCATTTTACGCTGGACCCGGGCCTGCTGCCGAAACCGCCGTCGAAACCACCGCCGGCACGCGCATCACGGCACGATCAGAACTGCTCCCACTCGTCGCCGACCGCCGCCGCCGCCGCCAGGCGCTGCGGCGCCGGTCGGGCCGCGGGTTTTGGCTGCGGCGCGCGCGCCGCCGCTGTCGACGCGGCGATCGGCGGCGCCGTACGTACTGGCGCTGGCGCCGCCGCTGCCGCATGCGGCTGGCCGGCCAGCTTGAACACACTGACCGCTTCGGCCAATTGCACCGCCTGATCCTGCAGGGACGACGCCGCCGCCGCCGCTTCCTCGACCAGTGCGGCGTTTTGCTGGGTGACCGAATCCATGTCGATCACCGCCAGGTTGATCTGGGCGATGCCTGCTTCCTGCTCGTGATTGGCCGAGCTGATGTCGCCCATGATGTCGGTCACCCGCTGCACCGCCGACACCAGGTCGGTCATGGTGACGCCGGCTTGCTGCACCAGGTTCTGGCCGATGTCGACCTGGGCCACCGAGGCGTCGATCAGGGTCTTGATCTCCTTGGCGGCGGTGGCCGAGCGCTGGGCCAGGTTGCGCACTTCCGTCGCCACCACCGCGAAGCCGCGGCCCTGCTCGCCCGCACGGGCCGCCTCCACCGCGGCGTTCAAGGCCAGGATGTTGGTTTGAAAGGCGATGCCGTCGATGACCGCGATGATATCGACGATCTTGCGCGAGGCGTCGTTGATCGACCCCATGGTGCCCACCACTTCGGACACCACGGCGCCGCCCTTGACGGCGATCTCCGAGGCGTTGATGGCCAGCCGGTTGGCCTGGCGGGCGTTGTCGGCATTTTGCTTGACGGTGGCGGCCAGTTCTTCCATCGACGAAGCGGTTTCCTCGAGCGAACCGGCCTGCTGCTCGGTGCGCGCCGACAAATCCATATTGCCGATGTCGATTTGCGACGTCGCGGTGGCGATGGTATCGGTGCCGTTACGGACCTCGCCGACGATTTTCTG